>JAOAIJ010000010.1 GCA_026414765.1 Clostridia bacterium
AAAAATATAGACCCTCTGACTACACTAAAAAATTTAGTCATACAGCAACAAAGACAAAACAAAAAACCCTTGAGTATCAAGGGTTTTCGCATTTGGCGCGCCCGGCAGAGATCGAATCCACAACCTTCTGATCCGTAGTCAGACGCTCTATCCAGTTGAGCTACGGGCGCACGTTTTCAACATGACAGTTGATTCTTTCGTCAAGGAGAACTGTTGATTCGCAGTCACCTTGCAGAAATATATTATACTTGAAAACTTGCTGTGTGTCAATGAACAACAACAATTAAATTTTTCCAGTTTTACAGTCTATTTCAGGGCAGGACAATAAAACTTTCAACACATTTTTAAGCCGACTTGCAGCCTGTGAAAAAAAGTAAAGAAACTGACTTCACATGTATCTTTTTGTCAGAACAATCTTTTGAATGTTGCAAACAAATTTTTCTACATCTCCCCCAGTGGACGAATCCAAAAAGATTTCATTGAATTTGCGCCACACTGTAAGGGACTTTTTTTGACAATGCTTTGTGATGCTGCCACCGGAATTACCTTTCGAACAGTTTGATTTAACTGAAAGGTGTCCGCCGTCTGTGCCCATGCATAATAAGGCTGTCACAACGCATGATTCCCAATCAGATGTCGGAAACAATACTGTGAAATCAAGGCTTTTCAATCAATTTTTCTGTACAAATCTGTTTCGAGAGCATTTGATTCATTGATGCGTTTTTAAGAGTGGAAAAAAGTTTTGGAGGAACAGGGGGGTAACCTTCTTTTTGAGGACGTTGAAGTATCAGAAAAGGCAGCTGAAAATTTTTATGATTTTCATTGAAAAACAGTCAGTCTTTTCTTTTGATGAATCATTGACGTTGTGTCATGAACTGAAAACAGAAAGGCTTTTTTGCGTGACGAAACGAAGTGAAGTCACAAGCCCAAAGGGCTTAACAACAGTCTTGATGAACTGTTCTTCAAAACCTTCCTTCGTCACAAAATGTAAAGAAATCATTCTTTTCTCTTCTTTCTTTTAAGACTTTCAGCTTCAAACACTGATGTTGCAAGGCTTTCATGACAGTATTACCCGTTTCAAAACTGCAAAAAGGGTAGAAATTTATCCTGCTCGAAGCTGCTTACATTGAATGTTCGTGTCATCATTTTCTTCACTGAACAAAACATCATCATTCAGCCACCTGTTCAACAATGAACGCATTCTGCTTGATGGAATATACAGGTTTATCTGTTCTCCATTTCGTATGGCACTTCTGAAAATCCACTGTATCATTTCAGACAGCGCAAATGCTTCAGTGTCAAACTTTATTTCCTGCTTTTCAAAAAACTGTTGTTCAACAGTGTCCGGAAAACGGTTCAAAATGTATGCAAGATTCCTTTTGTGCCCGTACTCATTTGTTGCCCTTGCATTACACTCAACAAAACCCTTGGTGTATCTGTTCCCTTTTAACAGGCTTTTTGCGTCCTTCAGTGTTGTCCACATGTTTTCCTCGGACTTTCCGTTTACAACATTCCGAAAGTAATTGTAAATGCCGTTTTGTATCAGTTTTGAACTTTCAGGCTGCTTCTTTAGGCTGCGAAGTTTTGTTGCTGACAGGGCATAATAATCCTGTCCAACATCATTCAGGTTGCCTTCATAGACGTTTATAAGCGGTTTTAAGCTGTATTTGCTGCTGTCTGTACACTGGGTCAGTTCATAACGTTCATTGACTGCTTTTACAGACTTTAATTCGTACTGAACGCCATGCATGTCAAAGTAATACCGCTGCAGCTGTGCCTTGAACATGTATGTCATAATAAATACCCTGTCAAACGATTCAAAAATGTTTACAGGGAATGTCCACAAAAACAGCTTCTTTCTGTCGCTGTACCTGTAAAGGTTTCCGTTGAATGTTTTTTCTTTGATGTCTGCAAACCTTCCGTTATAATTGGGGTCAGTTGTCCATGTCACAAGACCTGATACGTCATCAACAGCAATAAAATTCTGCTGAATTAACGTTTCCAAGTCCTTGTCATTCATTTTGACCTGTTCAACAACAGCCATTGCTTCATCAAGAACAAGAATGTAATTCTGTCTCTGAAGCAGTTCAAAGACTTCATTATCACACCTGTAAAACAAGCTGTGCGTGGACACAATGTCTGCACCTTGTTGCAGGAGATTCTTAAAATCCTTCAGCTTTGTACCATCACTGTTTTTGGTCGTCGGTTCTTTAAAGTCCCTGTTTGTTACTGATGTCTTAATTCGTTCCACTTCAGTCAAAAAAGGCGTGATGTAAATGAACCTTTGAACCACTGGGGCTTCCTGCATAAGCTGTATTGCAAAGGACGTCTTGCCTGACCCCATCATGCTGTCAATGACAGTAATTTTGTCCTGCTTTTCAATTGGTCTTTTCAACATTCTGGTTTCCCTCCTTTCTTCGTATTTTGGCAACTGTAAGCGCACGCTGCGCCTTGGACAGTGTACAGGAAAAGTGAACATTTGTCACTGGAAATCATCAGTAAACATAGCTGTGTATGTATCTAAAATGTGATTGTAAATTACTGTAATCATCAGTATAATCATTATAAACATATTGAAAAATGGATGAAAGTGAAAGGAGGGCAAAAAATGTATAATCATGAACCAAGTAATTACATTTGTCCTTTCTGTTTAATTGTTAAAGGGGTTGAAAATGAACATGTTGAAACAAAACAGTCAGATGTTTTTTATAGAGATGATTCTGTCATTTGTTTCATTGGGTCCCGTTGGGTGACAAACAATCCAGGTCACGTGTTGGTTGTTCCAATCAAGCACATTGAAAACATATATGACATGCCAGTTGAGCTTTTAACAAAAATACACTGTTTGGAAAAAGAAATTGCAATCGCTTTAAAGGCTGTTTATAAATGTGATGGTGTTTCATCAAGGCAGCATAATGAACCTTCGGGAAATCAAGATGTCTGGCATTATCACCTTCATGTTTTCCCACGTTACAAAGGTGATAATCTTTACAGTTCAAAAATGCGTATTTCAGCCCCTGCTGAACGTGTTGAATTCTCCAGTAAATTAAGAGAATATTTTCGCAACATAAGTCTTCCTGAATGCTGAAAAGAAAGTCTGTATGAAGAAGGGAGAAGGGGAATGTTTGAAATTCATGAAATCAATGAAATGAACAGAAGCGAAATTTCCAATCTGATTGAAAAAAACTGGGGTTCAACAAAAATGATTACAAAAGGGAAAGTTCACTTTGTTGATAAACTGCCAGGGTTGATTGCCACAGTGAACAATGAAATCAAGGGCTTGATTACATTTGAAATCAATAAAGGTGAGTGTGAAATTCTGTCATTAGACAGTTTCGTTGAAAATCAGGGGATTGGAAGCAGTTTGCTGGAGAAAGTTGTTTGCATTGCAGCAGGACAAGACTGTAAAAGGGTCTGGCTTATCACAACAAATGACAACACACACGCAATGCGTTTTTACCAGAAAAGAGGATTCAACATGGTCGCACTTCATTATAATGCTGTAAACAAAGCAAGAGAAATTAAACCGGAAATTCCACTGAAAGGCTTTGATGACATTTTAATATGTCATGAAATCGAATTTGAGAAGGTTTTACTGTGAAGGATTGGGAGAAAGTATTGTGATTAGATTGTGAACATCAGCGACTGCTTATTTGATGAACAACGGTGATTTTCTCCTGATGAAACGTTCAGTAAATCAAAAATTTGCACCTGGCATATGAGCAGGGGTTGGTGGACATCTTGAACCAGATGAAATTAACTGTCCACAATCAGCATGTTTGCGGGAAATCAAAGAAGAAACAGGGATAACTGAAAAAGACATTTCAAATTTGAAATTGAAGTACATCATTCTACGCAGAAGTAAAGATGAAATCAGAGTACAATATGTCTTTTTCGGCTGTACAAGTGCAAGAGATGTTATTGACACAGACGAAGGGGAACTTTTTTGGCTTAAAGAAAGTGAACTGTTTGACAGAGTATTGTCAGTAACCACAAGAATTTCTCTTGAACACTTCATGAAATTCGGTAATGAAACTGAAGACATTTTCGTTGGTACTGTAAGTGCAGAAGACAACAGTCCTGTAATGCACTGGAATGCAGTTCAAGACTGGGAAGGAATCTGACACAAATATTATGAGAGAGGAATGAATCAGGGACGGTTGAAAGTCGTCCCTTCTCCTGTTTCATTTCATCTTGATTCTCTGCTGTTGCACCTGCAGTCGTTCCAACAGATTAAACTTTTCAAAATCCTTCTTTAAGTCAGTGTCGTAAAGATTGGCATAACGTTTGGACACGTCAAGGGTACTGTGCCCCAACTGCTTTTGCAGTCTGAAAACATCTCCACCACTTAAAATGAAATTTCGGGCAAATGTATGCCTGTAAAGGTGTACACCTGTTTTTTCAATTCCCCGTTCCCTGTTGTACTTGCATAAGCTGTGATTCACTGAACTTTCCAACAGCTTTGACCCTGCTTCTGAACAAAAGAGAACGTCATCGGGATTGCCCCTGCGGTGCTTCAGGTAATCTTTCAGGATTGTCAGCATTGACTGCGGAAGCGGTAAAAGCTGCGGTTTTCTGTTCTTTGTTGTTGTGACCTTTAAAAAGCCATTGTCAAAATCGACATCTCCCACCTTGATGTTTACAAGGGAGCGCAAACGAATACCTGTAGCAACAAGGACGTTTATAACTGTCCAGTTCCTGTATTCACTGAAAGAACATCTTTTGATGTCAGGCTTCTGAAGCAAAACCTTCAGTTCAGTATCTGTATAACAATCCTTGATTTTTGTTTCCGTTTTCAACAGCTTGATTTTGCTGGGTTGGCAGTAGTCCTGTTCACACCAGTAATTCAACATTGAACGTAAGTGCCGCAAAGAAGTGTTGATACTTTCGGCATTGCTGAATTTCCTTTGAAGATACTGTGTGTAAGCTGTGACAGTTTGCTGGTCAATACAGAAGACAGGCTGGCTGTCATCAAAAAACTGGGTGAACACTTTGAATTGATTGTCGTAATTTTTCAACGTTGCTTTTGAAAGATTCTTCAACTTGCAGCTTTCAAGAAATTCCTGAAATGCTTGTTCCACTGTCATGGAATTTACTGACTTCATCAACCTGATTTTCGACATTAAAAAAGCCCCTTTCAAAACAGTTTTTCTGTTTCAAGGGACTGCCATTGATTCCTGTTCACCTGACGTATAATCATCAGCTGTTCAATTTGCTTCAAACGCGCCATTTCACTGGGTTTTACACTTTGAAAGAACTGTTTTCCACTGGTCTTCTTCCGTAGTCAGACGCTCTATCCAATTGAGCTACGGGCGCATTAAAAACGTGCATATAATATATTAATACAAATCTAAAAAAAAATCAACTAGAATATTCGGGCAAAATAATATCAAATATTGCCTCGGACAAACTAGCTCAAACATGTGCAATAATCTTCTGCAATATCTGCAACAAACCGTTTCTCATAGTTTATTAGTTTTGTATTCTGGCAAACTTATATGATATAATTAGAAAAAATATGCAGTCAAACCTATGCTGTTGAAAGGTTGAGCGTTATGTATTTCGAATCGTACAAATCAATTTTATACTCTGATACTTTAATTCCTGACATTTTCATTACCGAATACATGCCCTCTATGGACTGTGAGCATGTAAAGGTATATATGTACTGCCTTTTTCTGAGCAAGCACAACAAAAATGCCTCAACCGAAGAACTGTCAAAAAAGCTGGAAATAGACATTCAAAAAGTCAAGGAAGCTTTGATTTTCCTTGAAAGTATTGGGGTTATAATAAGAAAAGATGACAACATCATCATGGTTGACCTGAAGGAAAAGGAAATCAGGAAAATGTACAGGCTGAAAACTACCTCTTCTCCTGAAGAAGCTATTCTGAGTGCTGAAAGAAACAAAAAACGAAACAGGATAATAACTGCCATAAACAATTCCTTTTTCCAGGGTGTCATGTCTCCTTCCTGGTATACAGACATAGATGCATGGTTTGATAAGTATAAGTTTGAAGAGGACGTAATGTACGCTCTCTTCCAGCACTGCTACGATCATAAGGGATTGGCCAAGAACTATATAATAAAGGTTGCCGACAACTGGTACAACAAGAATATTAGGAACTCCTTTGATTTGGACAAATACTTCATGGAGTATCAGAAAATAAGAGATATAAGAACAACCATAGTGAAAAAGCTGAAACTTACCCGGAACCTCACAGAGTATGAGGAAGAATATGTGGAAAAGTGGATTGTTGATTACAAATACAGTTTTGATATCATAGATTTATCTCTAAAAAAGACTACAGCTAAAACAAACCCAAATTTCAAATACATACATACCATACTTACGGATTGGTACAATAAAGGCTTGAGAAGCAGAGAGGAAATAATAGCTTACGAAAAGAGCAAAAAACAAACTTCTCAGAAACCTCAGGCAAAATCTCCTGCAATTCCGCAGCATGAAAATTTTGAGCAGAGACGCCATGATGAAGACTATTACAACAACTTCTTCAGTAATGTGGCGAATGAAAAATAACAGAGGGTAAAACATGAGCAGAGGCATCCATAACCTTATTAAAAATGAATATGAAAGAAGGCAAAAAACCGCTTTTGACAATATGATGGCAAGAAAAAGCGAAGTTTATTCCTCCATACCAAGAATTCAGGAAATAGACCATGAAATACAGCTCTCAGGTATCAGGTATAACAAGGCCATTCTTTTGGGCAATGGTTCTGCAGGTACAGTAGTTAATGAACTTGCTGTAAAAATTGACGATCTGAAACATGAAAAGGCACTTATATTATCTCAATACAAATATCCGGCAAATTATCTTGAGATGTCATATTCCTGTGAAAGGTGCAGGGATACGGGATTTATAGATAGTTCCTACGGCTCGGAAAAGTGCTCCTGCTATAAGCAGCAGTTGGTTAATCTGCTTTACAGCCGGTCAAACCTCAGGCTGACTGAAAAGGAGAACTTCGCTTGCTTTGATGAGAGTTACTATCCGGAAAAGCCGGATGAAGCAAAATATGGGATAAAAACATCCCCACGGGAAAATATATTAGCCATAAAAGAACGGTGTCACAGGTTCATAGAAAGCTTTGGCTCCCCTGATGAAAGAAATCTGTTCTTCAGCGGCCCTACAGGTGTAGGAAAAACCTTTATGTCCAACTGTATAGCCATGGAGCTTATAAACAAGGGAAGAACCGTTCTTTACCAGACTGCCCCTGTTCTTTTCAATACCATAACAGAGTATAAAATGAAAGCTTACAAGGAAGATGAGTTTGAGGACGAAGGCTATAATAGCATATTTGACGCGGAGCTCCTTATAATAGACGACCTGGGAACCGAAACTCCAAGTGCGGCAAGGTATTCTGAGCTTCTTAACATATTGAACACCAGGTATACAAATAACCTGACAAAGCCGTGCAAAACCATAATATCTACTAATATCGGTGCCAAAAAATTATATGAGTATTATACGGAAAGAGTGACCTCTCGTATAGTAGGCTACTTTGACAGGCTTATGTTTGCAGGTGAAGATATCCGGGGCATAAAAAGATAATCCGGATTTTACCTGAGACCCATAATCCTCATAATAGTCTCTGCTAAAGGGCTTGCTGAATTCCTAAGCCTTAAACCTTCCGCAATATACATAATAAAGACAAAAATCAGACCGGGTGCAAGCCAGAATAAACCGGTCTTTTTTATTGCTATATTTTCTTTTTGTACCCTCTGAACCTTTTCCGAGGTAATTCTTATAAAGCCGATCATCAACCCAGAAATAATACTTACACATACAAGAACTATGAAGCTCCAGGTAATTATCAGCATTATCAGCTGCTCCTGGGGCATATTTGCAAAGCTCGCAAACAGATCGTCGATATTTCCACCTGCTTTGTCCATTCCAGGAGACTTGAACAGTTCGTTAAGCTTCGTTCCCATATACCCTCCCAGTACAGCAAAAGAGTTATTGCAAAAATGCGCAAACATACCGCTATATAGTGAGTTGCTTCTATATACTATAAAACCTATCAGCGCTCCAAGCAGAAATGTACCCAGAAATCTTTGAAAGTCGAGGTGTATAAGCCCAAATAAAAATGCGGATATCAAAATAGCCTTTACTGCACCAAACCTTTCCATACCCCGCTGTATAATACCCCTGAACATAACCTCCTCACAAATCGCAGCAGAACCTGCGATGATAAGTATGTTCCTGATAAGCTCAGTGGAATTGCCGGCGGCAGGAATATCGGGCAATATTACCCTGCCGAAGATACTATCGATAACCAGAAGATTAATCAGGTTAAGCACTCCTACTATCGGTAGTGCAAAAAGCATTATGCCAAAAACCAGAAGGAGATTAAGCGGTCTTGTTTTGTATAGCCTCAAAGTGCTTTTCACATCATATCTGTATATAAATAAAAGAGCCAGTGAGGGAATAAGTATCAGGCCGAATTCAGTTATCAAAAGGCCGGAGTAAACACTGTACCTCTGCGCCCTGAAGCCTACATACAGCAGGAGTATTACCGCAAGAGAGTATAAAACACTTATTTGTGCAAGAGAAGGTTTTGTATTTGCAGCTCTTCCCAGATCCTGTTCTGTCGAAATATTAGTAGTGTAAAGCTTATTTTTCATCATTACCTCCGATATTACAATATATATATAATAATATTACCGGAAAAAATATGCAATAATTATACTTTTACATACGGATCAATATCAGCTATTGAATTAAAGCATCAGTTATAGTATGTTATTATTTATTATTAATAATAGTTATGAATGAAGGAAATTTCAAAATGTCTATAGATTCAAATAGAATAAAGAACTATTTAGATGATCAATTCCCATACAAGCATATCCTGGAAGTTTTTGACCTAAAACAGCTTAGTTCAGGCTGGGCAGGAGATGTGTATTCTTTTTCTGTAGCCCTGGATACACAAACAGAGACTGCAAATGAAAGCTATATTATAAAGACATATTCAGAAAGTGACTCAGGAGTAAAGTCTATAATTAAAGAGTATAAAGCTCTGGATTTCCTATATAGCAGTGGCTATCCCGTGCCAAAGCCCATTATTCACAACACTGATACGGTTTTTTTCGGTAAACCCTTTATCATTATGGAACAGATCAAGGGAATGCTTCTTTTCGAATCTTATACTAATTCACCATTAGATAAAAAGGCCTCTGTATTGAGAACCTTTGCGCACCTGCTTTTCCACCTGCATTCAATTGACGCGAAAGGGATTGAACCCGGCTTCAGCTCCCGCGGACAAGCCTTGCTTGATACAGAGATCGGAGAAATCAAGGCATTGATAGACCTGTACCAGATTGACAGTCTTAGAAGAATATACGAGTGGATAATCAATAACAAAAAAACAGTTTCTGGTATAAAGCCCTCCATCCTTCACAGGGATTATCACCCCTGGAATGTAATTGAAGATACTGCTGGGCATCATTTTGTGATAGATTGGATATGGAGCATAGGCGACTTCCGGTTTGATTTGGCCTGGACTGTTACGCTTATGGAAAGGGCAGGCTTCGAATCTTTTGCTAAAGGGTTTTTAGAGGAGTATGAATTAATGTGTGGCAGCAGGATAGATAATCTGGAGTATTTTAAAGTAATGGCAGCATTGAGATGGCTCTTGAACGTAACAGTTTCAGTAAAGACCGGAGATAATCTAAGGGGAGGAGATTCAAAAGCTTTCAAAGAATTTCTTGAGCCTCTGGTAAATAAAGCTTTAACCATGTTTCAAGCAATTACTGGTATACTCATAGAATATTCTCTATAACTGTAGAAAAGAGATAAATCTTGCCACTCCAAGATAATCTCTTTTCTTTTCAAACAAATATCCCCGATAAATGTAAAAGTTATCGCTATGACACTGCAGATTACCTCTTCTATATTGTCAATATTCCCTGCGGAGAATCAATAATCATCAGAATATTTTCCTCTTTGCCAGTCTCGGCATTAATATATACCAGGAAATCCTTATCATTCAGCTTTCCCTTAAATTCGTAAGTATACAGTTCAGTCCTATAGTCTGTAGGGATAATGGCCATACCGGACCCTGCAAGCTTTACTCTGGGATTAATCTTGGTTTTTGCTTCCTCTAGCGTAATTTTTGCCTTTGGTATTTTTCTTTCAGTATGTGAAGAAAGATATCCCTTGCTCTCAAAGCCTACTATTTCTCCATTATCCAGGGCCACCTTAACCTTTATCAGATCAGGATATACAGTAACATCCCCCTGCTGATATGCATAGTTTATTATTGCCGTATTATCTTCTTTAATATAGTAAGTATCCTTCATACTGCCATAGCCATGGCTGTCAAGAAATTTCTTACCTGCCGCCTTTGCCTGGTCAACATTTAGTGAAGCCTTGCTTACAGACCTGTTATTAAGCATCTGGTAAATATATCCGCCCTTTTGGGTGATATCTACCACTGCTACCTGGTCATCAGGCGCATTTTTAAAAGTAACCCTGAAACTGTATGTGGAAAATACGTCGGCATTGTTAGTTCCATTATCAGTTATTGCTTCTATCTTTCCGGCACCAAAAATATCACGGACTTTCTTTTTTGCCTGCTCACGGGTTATCTTATCTCCTTTAAGTCCCTTTGCTTCAGTCTTAACCAGATGATCTGAAAAAGGACCGTCGTATATAAGTGTAGGGTACTGCTGGAACTGCTTGTCAATATTTTCAAACTGCTGCTGGGGAAGTGATGCAGACGTTTTTCTGAATAGAGGCGTTCCCTTTCTAGCCAGTTCACCCCACCTGATTCTACCGGACGTTATTTGTGCCTGCAGATCATTCAGGCTTCTACTTAAAGATACTGAATATCCATAAAGTTTTTCAATGGTTTTAAACTGTTGATCTGACATCGGCTTGCCTTGAATCGCCTGATTATTCAGTGAGTAGGAAAGATCTCCTACCTGTGTCAAAAACTTTGAAGTGTTCGCAAGTACCTGCTGTGATACCGGGAGCTGACCAAGATTGGTCTGTGCCAGGTTTGCTTGTCTCCAGGCCTCCTGAAGCGTTGCAGCAGTTTTTGCCGGTGATGCTGATATAAGTGATTTTATAAGTAATACATCTACATTGTTAACATAACCTACCATTTCATAAAATGCACGGTTATATTGGTTATCAAGCTGTTGTCTCAGATCTGCTGCATGCTTGTATTGATACAATCCCCATACTGCGACAGCACCTATAATAACAATTATTACGCTGTACATTTTCCTGTCGGACAGTCTACGCTTTAAATCCAGTAATTTATCTCTGAAACCCAAGGTTACACCTCCATATTTGTATCCTCAATACCTTCAATCTAATTTCCAAAATTATGTTTACCTATCTTCTTAACAATTTTCCTGGTCCATATCCACTTGCTTGTTGCTGTTGCCGGGTTCCAGTAATATATACACCCATTAGTCGGATCCCATCCCTGCAGAGCGTCACGGGCGGCCTTAACAACTGTAGAACCTTCCTTAATCGGTACATTTATCTGTCCATCTGCTACCGCAGTAAATGCCCCAGGCTGGTATATCACCCCTGCCACGGTCTTTGGAAATTTAGGATTCCTTGTTCTATTTATGATTACAGCACCGACAGCTACCTGCCCCTCATACGGCTCCCCTCTTGCCTCTCCGTTTATAGCTCTCGCAAGGAGCTGCTCCTCTCCTACACCTCGGCCTTCAGCATGTGCTACTCCTCCGCGCGAAATCGTCGTAATTCCCATTGAAGCTAATGTATCAACTCCTGCTATACCATTTGGAACAAGCCCTGTTTTCCTCTGATACTCCATAACGGCAATGAAAGTTTTTATACCATATTTCGCATCTACTTCTCCTGTATAATAGCCCCAATTCTTTAGCCTCTGCTGTACTTCTTCGACATTGCTGCCCCTGCTTCCCAAACCCAAGGTCTCAGATACGGTAGATACAAAGAAATTATTCTCTGCAGTTATTGATATGAATATAGAAAATACTATGGCTAATACGATAGCAACTCTGAATTTTTTCACATAATCCCCTCCCTTCAAACCTGTTCCAGATATTTTTCCTAATCCAGTCAAATGATATTTTTTGTTCTAATATGAAAAATATACACGTATAAGCTCTTGTTCGTATATTAACAATGAATTTCAGACATCCGCATTTATTGCACTTACGTAAGAAATGCTTTATAATCAATATTAATAGCATTATTATACTGTTTATGACACAGCGCTTTAGCTTAGGGACAGGCAGCAATTTTTTTTAGGTTTAGCAATTACATATCCGTGTTTGCAGTTTTTATATAATTAATAGCATATGATATATCTTTTAGAGGTGTTTGATTATGGATACTTTAATTCTGTCTGTATCTGCAGGCGGAGGGCACATGAAAGCGGGAGAAGCTATAAAGGAATGTATCGAGCATAAATATCCAGGTGCAAGAACGATGATAGTCGATACACTGAGGTACGTAAATCCTATAATAGATAAGTTTATTGTAGGAGGCTTATATCTGAATACGGTTAAGAATGCTCCCATTTTATGGGGTATATTATATGAACTCGCTGAATCAGGAGATAACGTAACAGATTTCAGCAAAGCAGTGAACAAATTATTATCAGTAAAAATCAAAAATCTTATAAATGACTTCAAACCTTCGGTAATTGTTTGTACTCACCCCTTTCCTCTGCAGATGTTGTCAAATCTGAAGAAAAAAGGGAAAGTTAACATACCCACTGTTGCAATACTTACGGATTTTGCAACTCATCCCTTCTGGCTGCATGAGCACATTGACGCATATGTTGTTGCACATGATTATATGAAGTATGAAGCTGTAAATAGAAATTTATCCGAGGATATTATACACCCCTTTGGTATCCCCATATCAAAAAGCTTCCTTCAAAAGAAGGACCGGGCTGCTATATTGAGAGAACTTAAGCTTGAAGACAAGCTGACTGTACTTATGATGGGAGGAAGCCTTGGTTTTGGAGAAGTACGTGATACCTTCCAGTCTCTGTTAAACAGTAAAAAAGACCTGCAGATAATAGCCATTACAGGAAAAAATACAAAACTGAAAAGACAGCTCGAGAAATATACTGAAGCATCCAAGAAGAAGGTAGTGATACTGAGCTATACAAACCGTGTAGCAGATCTGATGGATATATCGGACCTGTTAATAACAAAGCCTGGTGGAATGACCATAGCCGAGGCATTGGTAAAGGAGCTCCCTATAATAATCATTTCACCTATACCGGGACAGGAAGAGCGGAACGCGCATTTTCTGACCAACATAGGCGCAGCGGCAAGGATTCTTGATACGGATAACGTGGATGCAGTGCTGAATCAGATAATCGATAACCCTTTAAGGATAAAGCATATGAAGGAAATGTGCCGGTTCCTGGCTAAGCCGAATTCCAGTGAAAACACAATGGAGCTGCTGGAACAGCTCGTCAGGGAAAATGAGAGAATCAATGAAAAATACAGTTAAAAAAGGCCGGTTCAGCAAAGACTGACCCGGCCTTAAATCTTGGCTCACAGTTCAACTAAATTCAGACTATTGCCAAATATCTGTCTCACTATCTCTACTTCCCTGCTTTTACAGGTAAATAATATAATCTGTCTCTGTTCAGATAATCCTTTTAAAAATGCCAAGGTTTCTCTTGTCCTTGTGTCATCATACTGGGCAAAAATTTCGTCCATAATGAATGGCAGCCTCTCTCCAGCCTGTACAACCATGTCCGACATGGCTACCCGCAGAGCAAGGTACATTTGATCTACTGTTCCCCCGCTTAAGGCTGATACCGAAACGACATCCCCTGTCTCCGGTGCAATGGCTTTAAGTACAAATGAACTATCAGCCCTCAGGTCTCTATACCTTCCTCCTGTTATTCTCTTAACTGTATCTGCCATTTTACAGTTTAGCAGCGGGACAAAATCCTTTTGGATTTCGGTACTGGCCTCAGTAAGCACATCAAGGGCTGTTTTAAGTGATAAATTAATATCCTCAAGCTGGCTTTTCCTTGCTTCAAGTTCTTCTATCTCTGCCGCTATGCTCTGAAGCTCAGATTCATCACCCGAGACACTTTTAATCAGGGTTTCATATTCCCGTATGTTCAAAAGAACGTTTTTGAGCTCTTCACAAACCTTACCGTATTCTTCTTCAACGAGTAAATACTCTCTGGACCAGTCACTTTTAAGTGAAAGTAAATCTGTTTTATCATTACTGCAGGCTATTTCCGGAAGTATTCTAACAAAAAGACTGTCGTATGAGTAACAGGACAGCTCTTTTATTTCTGCTTTCATATCTGTTTCTAGCTTTAAAAGACTTTCATTAATCTCATTTATTTTCTTCTGAAGACATTCCTTGCTCTCAAAAGCTTCCTCACACAAAGACGCAGCATTTTTGTAATGCCTCGCCAGATTTCTATTTATGTCTTCCAGCTTCTGTGCCGTATAGTTTATGCTTGGTTCAATTCCCTTATACCTTCTTACCCCGTACTTAAATGCTTTTATATGTTCTTCCTCAAATTCACCCTCACAGTTATCAACAATGTCCGCTTCTATCAGTTTGGAAAGTATATCGTTCTTCAGTCTGGAGACTTCTCTGTCATTTATGGCAAGCTCACTTTCCAATCTGTTAATATCACTATTCAGAGCAGCTATAAGCTTTGATTTCGCATCGTATTCCGCTTTAAGCCGTAAAAAGTCCTCTATTCCTGCGGCACCGACTTTTTCATAGATAGAAACAAGGGTCTTTTTCTTTTTGTTTATTTCTTCTATAACACTATTAATATTAATAAATGACATTCTTTTTTCATCCAACAGCCTGGTAAGCTCTCTCGAAACTTTTCCTCTAAGTATCAGGGAAATCACGGCAATTGCCAGGGCAGCTGCAGAAATAATGAAGCTTACATGTACCTCGGCAAAGCCCGCTGCAAAAAGTATTATTGCCATAACCGCAGAGATGATTGATACAGATTTATATTGCTTGACTTTGCTTTCTGTTGTTTTTATTTTTTCATTAAGTATTTCCAGGTTGCTCTTTTCATAATCCCTTTTCAGATATTCGAGGTCCTTGTTTATCTCAATAACATGGCTTTCTATCCCGTCTCCCAGCTCACTGAAAGAAAGGATAGGCCGAAGAGACCTTCTGTTCTCCTCCAGTTCCTTCTCTTTATTTCCTATTTCAGTTCCCAGCTTCCTGCTATTATCCATGCTGTTAAGAAGTTTCTGATACCATACGTCCAGCATATCAATGTCATCATTGTCATATGCTGAAAACCGGGTAAACTCTGCTTTTGTCTTACTAAAATCCTCAGAACGCTCCAGTATTATTCTCAATTCCTCTTCATCGCTGTTTATGCTCCGTAAAATTTCCTCAGCATGAGCCCTTATGCCTTTATTTTTTTCAATCTCTTTTCTCACTTCTATTATCTTCTTTATCTTTTCTAGAAATGATTTTTTACCTTCAAGGTTGTTTTGAAGCGTTACAGTATTGTTAAGTTCGCTTTCAATACCAAAAATAGAATTCTTTTTTTGTAGCAGTTCTTCCTTTTTGGTTCTCAATTCGGAAAGCCTGCCTACAACCTTATCAAGGGGGCGGGTGGAAGTCTTGTCTGTACCCACATAGTTCTTAAGTGCCTCTTTTAGTGCTTCCTGTGCCTTTCTGAAGGAAATATCCTCAAAGCCAGTCTCACTTATATTCATCATCCTGTTATAAAGCTCCCTGCTACCCTCTTCACCGATTTTTGCCTCCATCTGCCTGACAAATACCGTTTTGTCAAAGCTTGTCTCGTCTATCCCCAGATGCCTTTCTGCAAAGTGTATTCCCCTTTCCTTGCTTGCATCAAAAGTGTTTGTAATATCATTGAATAGAGAATCGAATACCCGTACGGAATTTGTAGCGAAATTTCTTCCTATCCTGTAAAGCTGCCCGTTATCGAGTCTGTATTCCATAAAACCGGTATAGTCGCCTTCATTCCATGGCCTATATCTTTTTAAGGGCGGCAAAGTTCCGTCTTTTGCAGCTTTTCCCCCTTTTAGCCCAAAAAACATGGCTTTTATAAACCATTGTACAGTTGATTTCCCTGCTTCATTGTTTCCGAAAATTATATTAAACCCCTTATCCAGTGGCAAGATGACATTGCTTAACTTACCAAAGCCTCTTATCTCCAGTTTTTCTATCTTCATAAAAACCCCCAAATAATAATTGATAGGTATGAGTTATCAATTAATTTCCACTTTCCCTGTTTCAAGCGCCTCCAGTCCATAATAAAGAGCTTTCATAAGCAGCCTCTTTTCATATGCATCTTCTGTTTTTTCTATAAGCGAATAAATCTTCCGTGTAAAGAGACCCCTCAGGCCAGCTTCCTTCATTAACTCGCCAAAGTCATAATTTATGTCCGTTTCATCACATACCTTTATGAAGAAGGTTTTATCGTATAAGCATTCTTGTATAAAAGAGGAATCTATTTTGAAGTCTTTGTCGGTATACCCAGTTAAAGTAATAGAGAATAAACCGCTTTTTGCATCCGTTGCAGAGTCTCCGAACTTTACCAGAGAGTCTTCTATCAGACTGGCTATTTGTTCATTAGTGCAGCAGCCACTGACATCTATTTCTATCTTTTTGTAAAACCGCTTTCCCAGTTTTATAAATTCAATATCCAGCTTTCTATTTCCACTGTAATCTTTTGATAATGTACCTATAAAGGCACCATGGTTCCCCGTTTCGTCAAACCCCAGTGCTTCAGGACTTCCAGGATTATATATGACACCATATCCACCTATGTCATCTATCCTGTTGTGAAAATGCCCAAGGGCTATATAATCCATGCCCATCCCTGATAGATTTTTGCTATCCATAGGGTTGTACATGTTCTGTTTAATATTCACATCCACAGTACCATGTACGAGTAGTATATTGATGTAGGTTTTATCAATTGATGTTATGTTATAGGTAAGAGACTTTTCCTCATAAAAATTCCTGAACCCTACACCATATATGCACACCCCCATATCATCCAAAACAACATAAGGATTTTCACTTGTCAGTATAAAAACATTTTCACTCCATTTAAAGTTATAGTAGTAAGAGTTGATAATGAAAGGGTCGTGGTTTCCCGGAACGATGAAAACTTTTGTGTCAGGTATCTCCCTGAACAAATCATTAATATGATTAATTGTAGATTTTCTCACATAATTATGCTCATACAAATCTCCGCTAATCAGCAGAAGCTCTACATTTTCACTCTTTACCCTGTAAATTATATCCCCAAATACATCCTTCAAATCCTGTCTTCTTATGGAAGCTCTTCCTTTTCCTCCGCTGAGTGATGTAAAGGGTGTATCAAGGTGTATGTCTGCACAATGTAAAAACTTAACTTTCTTCAAATTTGTAACACTCCTTGTATTAATAAATAAAGTGCACCTATATCGGAAAATATTCAAAAAGCGAGATAACTAATCCTCGCCTCAGATAACCGGTTCTGTGTATTTTTTTATTGCATTTCATGGGGTTTGCACAATAACATATGCTACCGCATACTCGTGGCAGTGGGAGATGCTAAGAGATATTTCCTGTCCTCCAAGCTCGTTATATATCTGTCTGGCTTTTCCCTTAAGAATAACATAAGGTTTTCCATAATCATCATTTAGAATTTCTATATCCTTTAGTTCGATTCCTTTTCCTATTCCCGTCCCAAAGGCTTTTGATACCGCTTCTTTTGCTGCAAACCTTGCTGCATAGCTCTGATACTTCACAACTTTTCTGCTTTCACAGTATAGAATTTCTCTATCCGTATAAACTCTCCCCTTGAAAGCACCTCCGGTACTTTCAATAGACTTTCTTATCCTCTGAATCTCTATTATGTCAACACCACACAATATAGCCAAACAATTACACCTTCCGTTCAGACTAAAACAGTTTGAAGAATTCCTGAAAGCTCCTGAAATCCTTGCCTAGTTTTAATCTTTTTACATTAATATCATTAGAGCTTGCTATTTTTTTGAGCTTCTTGCCTATATCCTTATCATCGGAGCAAATTATGAATATATCGTTGTTTGAGAACGGATAAACCTTTTTAAAAGCTGTCTCCAGTTTCCCGACAATAGTATTCCCTTTAAATACAAATTTCCTTGTATCAACTACCTGCAGCACCTCCAAATCTAAAGAAAACTCCAATGCCTCACTTATGCTTTCCTTTAGATCCTTCTTGAACATCTCAATATAGTTAGGCAGTAAAAACCGCTTCTGTTCTTCTATTGTAAAAAGATTGCTCAATACAGGTGCAATATGTCCGGCGACGGTTTCCATGGTAAGAATGTTTTCTTCATCGTTTATAGCAGTTTTTTTGTATTTGAAGAAAATCAGTACCCCCAGGAGTTCTATCTCCAGCCTGTCCAGATATATGGGTATAATCAATATGCCCGAGCTATCCCCAATATCCTCTATCAGGGCTTTATCGATATATTTGAGGACTCCGTCTTCCCTTGCCTCGTATACCGTATCCCCCTCCATGACTCTTTTCCAGCTATCTGTAAGTTTTATCTCCCTTTTTTTGGTTGATATATTCAAGGTCTTTTCAACATGAAACGATCCTTTTTCCTTATCAAATAAAGCTATTAAAGCCTTGTCCACAAGGAACGATATCTCAAAAGTCCTCAATGTCAGCTCTATAAGTGTCTGAACACTTGATGAGCTGTTAATATTCTTCATCAAATCATTAAGGGAAGTAAGCTTTTCAAGCTTGCTCTGTATAATTTTCTTCTGTTCGTTTACCTGCTTGAACAGCTGAGCGTTGGAAAGGGCTATGTATGTGGCAGAAGCAAGACTTTCTATAAGTTCAAACATACCTGTCTTGTACTCCACTCCGGTGACAGATTGTCCGAGAGTAACAAAGCCAAGTATCTTACCATTTTTTATGAGTAGAATTATGTAGTGGACTTTTAGTGCTTTAAGTCCGTCAATCCCCTCTGTAAAAAGGCTGTTAAAGTATAAAACATCCCTCTTTTCAGAAGTATTTATTATAACCCTGTTTGTATCCACTCTCGCTTTTTTGTTTAAAGTCAGACCTGTATTGGAATCAATATCATTGTAGTATATATCTTTAAAGGCCTTCAGTATAAATTTTTCACTCTTTTCATCAAACAGTACAAACCCGGTAATACTGTTTTGAGTCAGTTCGGAAAAAACATCGACAGAAAGGTTGTATAATACATCGAGGCTTAATTCGCTTAAAAGCGCTTTTGATGATTGGTTTATGGCAAAAAGGTTGAATATCTTTTCATCAAGCTCCTTGTTTGCCTTCTGGAGCTCTTCATACCGTTTATAGTTCTCAAGTGCGTTATTAAGCAGCTTCATTAATGCTTCTGAAATTATGTAGTCTTCCTCGTTAAGCTGCCCAACCATCTTGTTGTCAATAAATATAAACCCAAACAATACGTTATCCATTATTAATGGAATTACAACCGAAACATTATACTTACTTAATATATCACCTTCAAAAAACCTTTCCAGGTGCTCCCGGTCATGGAGTATACCTCCGTGTAATACTGCAAAGTTTTCAAGCTTTTCATTGTTTTTTACTATAGCTGCCCCATTTTCATAGCCTTTAAGCTTCCTCAGTATGTAGCTGTTACCTTGTAGCACAAAAACAGCAGAATGCTCAACAGTTAAGAGCTCATTTACAAAATCAAATCCCGCATCCAAAATCTGATCAAAATTCAGCTTCTGAGAAAAAAACTCAATAGCCTGTATAAGACCTGCATATCTGAACAGTTTTGCAGAAAGCAGATCTTTTTTCTGTTCCTCAATTCTATCTAAAATGGAGTTGTATTCCATAGCTTTTCCCCCTCATTATTACACACATAAATGGATTTATCAGTAAGTCCCTTTATAGCTGCAAGCACAAATGATCAGATCCCTATAGCTCTTTTAGCTCCCCATCCTGAACATAATAGCTTGTATTTGTGGTAACCACATTGATCTCCTTCACTATCTTCTTTATTTCAAGCACCGTTGCTGGATAAGCCTTTTTCAAAATAGCAATCTCCCCTTCACCGTGAGTCTTGAGATAGTTTACCAATGCTTTCTTCTCATCTTCCAGATGCTTCAGGTCTTTCTTCAAGTCAAAAAACCTGTCTTTCGTATGCTCGTATATGCTGTTCTGCTCACGGGTGAGCTCTTGTGCTCCTGAAAAGATTGCTATCTCCTGTTTGCACTTGTTTAGATCATTTTTCATTACTTCCGCCCTTGAAATAACTTTTTCAAGACGGTCTCTCAAAAAGTTCCTGTCAAACCCTTTTACAGATATTACTGTCCGTTTCTCGCTTGCAGAGCCTATAATTGATGATACTACTTTTATTTCCGCTTCAATATTTCCTCCGATTATTTGCCCTTTAGGAGAATCCAGTATTACCTCTTTCGCTACAATATTACTATTTAAACAGTAAAACCCTATATGTACACTTCCCTCGCAAACTATGGTCGCATCAGAAACAAATTTTGTATATATATCCTTTTGGGATTTTATTACGGCCTTGTTCTTTCCCGCTATACCTCCCTTTATA
Source organism: Clostridia bacterium (assembly GCA_026414765.1). NCBI lineage: Bacteria > Bacillati > Bacillota > Clostridia > Clostridia bacterium. The sequence continues at coordinate 20,574 of JAOAIJ010000010.1, forward strand.
TATATGCTTCCTTCCCGGCTTACGATCTCCCTTACACTTCCTACCCCATAATCACCAAGAACTTCTACATCCTGGTCGGCTGCTATAGAGAAATTATCTTCAATAGAGCCTTTCACAGTCAGGAAACCTTCAAAATCTATATTACCTGTTTTAAAGTCTACATTTCCCGTTATCTCCAGGTGATTGGAAACGCCTACCCTCTCCCCTTCGTAGAAGACAGCTCCGTCAAACAGGGCTTTAAGCGTTGTCACGCCATTTTCATATACTTCCCTTACGGACCTTTTATCAAAAAGGATGGGATATTTCTTTCCCGGCATAGGCATAACAGTGTCACCCCGGACTGACTTGCCCGGAGTTCCTAATGTAGGATCTGTCCTTTCACCCAGCCACTCTCCGGCCTGGACTTTGTTTATCAGATTAAGCTCATAATGGTCTACATTTCCATCTTCCTTCGCTTCAGGCTTAGGTTCTCTCAATTCGTACATCTTTATTATGGAATCCTCGCCGTTAACGGGTGGAATTCCTTCAGCTATCAAAATCTGCTTATTGTTACACAACTGGTTTAGTATGACATCATGTTTTACACCAAATACTACTCCGTTTTCTCCCAGCTTCTTTAGTATTTCCTTAGCCAGTAAGGCTTTCTTGTCACTCTGGATTTCAGTTTCCATAACACAAAGCGTTATATAGGCTTTAAGTTCATCACTGGAAATATCCACAGTTATCCTTTCCTTTATCTCCCCGAATTTAACAGCAGGTTTGGGCGCAAAAACAAGAGCATTCTTTATGGCAATAAAGCTGGTAATCCTGATTTCATTATGCTCACTCATCAGCTTATTAAACTGCTCAACAGACATGCCGCTTTTGAAAGATTCAATATAAAAACCATCCTGACGTTTTGTTATCAATATGTGCTCAGAGGAGAAAATGATATCTTGTTCCATTTTAAGACCCCATTTGAATAGGATTTTTGTAGGTATGAATACATATATTATTCGACATAAAATAAATATTTCCTTTTTTTGTGACAAAAAGGATTTCTATAAAATATGCCCTTGCTTCTTTGCCTTAAAGCAGAATATCAAACAAGTAACAGTATTTACTATATTTTCCGTTTCCTCAATGCGTTGCCAATAGAAATAATAACCGTCCCTAACACAGCACCGGCAGTATCTATAAGCACATCTGTAAATTGTGAACTCCTCCCGGGAATATATAGTTGGTGCAATTCATCAAATATAGCTAGAATTACACAAAGAAGCAATGTTAGTAGCATTTTTAGCTTTATTTTGAGTTTAAAAAAACTAAGAGCAATAAATATCAAAAAGGCTAATACTAAAAAGCTTGAAAAATGCAATACCTTTCTAAGTTTATAGTTATAATCTATTCCTAATGCGATTTTAGTTTTCAATACAGAATTAACCTTATTGTCATTTCTCCAGTGAAATACAAACACATCGGAAGGGGTTATCATCAAATCAGAAAACTTATCTGATAAATCAAGCTTATTCCTCACCATTATACCGCTCTTTATCCGGCTGTTTGCTTTACTGCTATAATTGATTCTGGCGGAGATTGAAAAATCACCATATACCTCCTTGTATAAGTATCTAAATCCAGAACATGCATCTACACCTGAGCTATTTATTATGTATTTATTTTCAACATATTCAGTACTACCTTGTAATTTAGCTTTACCTATATCGGCTTGCTTCCAAAAGCTTAAGTCCTGTATCTCTTTTGAATTGTCTATCGTGATTTTGTCAAAAATAGCAGAACTGAGGAGATTGGGGTCTGGAGATATTACAGCCATACCTATATAAACCGTATTATTTAGCGGGATATGGACAGGCTGACTGATTAATAACCATTTCTTATTATCTGCAGAACCATATGAGAATATTTTATCCCCTTTTCTTACTATCTTTAGGTATGTTCCCTCATAGTCCGGGAAAAACGTCCTTATGATTTCATCTTTAATTGTCTTTGTAATACTATTAGAAACAGTACCATTTTGGTTGGAAAATAAAAATGACATTGAAACAAATATTACTACCAGTATGATGCTGGCACTTAATAAAGCTTTTTTTTTCATATTGTTTACGGAAACTCTTCCCATATCCCTATACCCCTTGGCAAGTGTTGTAATCCACTGTTTTATTCTATAAACTTTTGAATAATGATAAATACTTCTCTATAGCCTGACCCTTTCGCAGATAAGTTTCCAGATACTTTCTTCCTCTGATTCCTGACATGGCCAGACTCACCTTGTCTGTATCAATAATAGCCTCAATAGTACTATGCAGCCTGCTATAATCACCTGGTTCAATGATACAGCCGCAACTACTGTTTTCTATTAGGCTTGCTGCTTCACTACCACCCTCAAGAATACCAAGTATGTATTTGCCTGATGCCATAACGCCGTAGATTTTTGACGGAACAGACACCCCTTTGATACCTTTTTTATTTGCTACAATATGTACATCTGCGGCATTTAAAGAGTATATTATTTCCTCTTTCTTCTGATAGGGTATAAATCTGATATTGTTTATACAATTTGTTTTTACCCATAGCTCCAGTTCTTCTCTTTTTGCTCCATCACCTACAAATGCGAATACTATATCTTCTCTATGTTTGAACTTGCCAAGCACCTTTATAATGTTTTCAAGATCATAATAGAGTCCTATATTCCCCGAATACATAATAATAAGTTTGTTGTCTATCCGGTATTTCACCTTGAACTCTTCGACTTTTTCATCTGCCAACGGATACACACATTCTTCGTCAATCCAATTGTTGATTAGAAAAATCTTACTGTCTTCTTCAATTCCCCTTCTCCTCAGAGTTTCCTTCATATCGCTGCCTACAATAACTATTTTGTCTGCCTTTTTGCATGTACTTGTGTCTATCATTTTCAGAATTTTATAAATAAAGCTGAATTTGAAATATCCTACCGCCTCTGCCTGTTCAGGGTTAAAATCATGTATATTGTAAATAAATTTGGCCTTGTGAATTTTTTTTGCGTAAATACCTTGAAGTCCTCCCAGTATAGGTGGTTGAGATATTGCTAATACGATATCTTGTTTTTCCAGCTTTCTTATAGCCTGTCTTACAAGAAAAAAATATTCAACTATATGCTTAATTCTGCTGAATTTGCTCCTCTTATCAAACGGCTTAGTTTTTATCCTTACTAACCTTAAGTTCTGATAATTCTCGTAATTAATCGCCTCACTATATTGATCGGTGTTAGACGATGGGACAGATGTAAGTACTGTAATACTAAAATCGTTTTGAAGTTCAGTACATAATTCTGTCAAAATCTGTCCCGTCGACTGTACATCCGGATAAAAATAATCTCCCATTACCAATATTTTTTTAGTCACTTCTCAAGACCCTCCCTTTAACAGGTTTGCACGGAGTACCATAACAAATCATGTTGTCAGGTAAATCATTAAAGACGCTGCTCCTTGCACCTACCACACAATTCTGTCCAATCACTACACCTTGTCCAACAAAACAATCAGCCTGTATCCATGCACCGTCTTTGACTGTTATAGGCTTAACGACAAGACCGAAGTAGGGGTCCTCTATATCATGGTTACCGGTACAGAGAAAGCTCCTTCTGGTTATTGAACAATTTGAACCAATTACTATTTTATCAAGGCTATATATCAGTACTTCATCGTCAACCCAGCTATTATCCCCTATTTCAACCTTCCAGGGATAAGTTATCTCACAAGTACGCCTGACTTTGACATTTTTACCTGCTTTACATCCGAAAAGCCTGAGCCAGAAAGCTCTGTACCCATACATGTTATGAAGGGAAAACTTAAATAAGGTATGCTGCACTATGTACCAGATAAGCACAGTTATACTGCTTCTCCCACGGTCAAACCATTGCTGGTTATATTTGCTCAAATCAACCATATGAACCTCCACACCCACAAAATATCCCATTGTTACACTCTTTGATAATGAGGCTTTCAAATTAACTCATCATCAAATAATTTTTCTAAATTCTTTATGTAATGTTCCTGTAAGAAATATTTTTTTACTTTATCTCTATTATTTAGATAGATTTCTTTAAGCTTACCCCTGTCACTTGATATTTCTCTTATCTTGTCATACATTTTTTTGTAATCTCCATATGGCACTAAAAACCCATTTTCCCTATCCGTAACCAAATCTGGAATGCCTGCATGCTTAGTAGTTATAATACACATACCGTCAGCCATAGCTTCTATTATGGATATGGGTTGTCCCTCTTTATTATAGTTTGTAGGCAGAATAAAAACATGGCTTCCTCTAAGTAATTCTCTTTTTTCTAACCCTGTAACAATTCCCTTGTATTCTACAGTTTCTGATAATTGATGCTTTTTAGTAAAATCAAAAAAGTATTCCTCATCAGCCTTTGAGAAAAAACCTCCTGCAAAAATGAATCTATATTCTTCCAGCCTATTTTCTTTACAAATCTTTGAAATTTCAAGTACAGTCCTATAGCCTTTGCTCTCTATCATATTACTTAAGAACAGTATATTAACTGTTTCCAAGCAGTCTATTGACTGCAGCTTTTCATCAAACTCATACTCAGAAATAAATATTTCATCATCAATACAATTGCTGACTATCTCAATTTTATGTTTTGGTAATATGCCTTCAAAGGAATTTTTAAGTGACTCTGAAAGGACAATAGCTTTATTTACATTTGAGAGTAATATCCTATTTAGGAACCGCATTACTATGCCCATATCAGATTCGTACAATCTTCCGTAGTACCCTCCATGAAGATGTATAATTATTTTCTTTCTTTTTAATAAGAGAATGAATAGAATGCATAAATCTCTCAAGTTTCCGAATTTAGTCTGAGAAATTGTAAGGTAGTATAATTGGCTTCTGTTCAAGACAATATTCATCAGATTAAATAAAAACTTCCAGTTCTTTGTAAGATCAATCATAGAAAATTTGTATTTTATTGATAGTCTGGAGTTATACAGCGTATCAAGAGCTTTTGAAAGACCATGAATAGGTGGAGGAAACTGTCCAATGATACATATCTTGGGTTTTATAGGAATCACCTCTGTCTAATTTATAAATTTTATTTAATACTGGTACTATATGTATCAATAGCAAGGCTATATATAAATACAAGGTAATACATGCCTATAACATCGGTTGTTGATATAGCCTGAAAAATAAAAACCGCAGAGGAGATTATTACAAAATCGGATATAAAATTCAATTTTGAACCTCTTAACCTTCTAATACTTGTCCATGCATTTCTGATCAGTATAAGAAGCAAAATAACACCCAAAGCCCCGTAACCTGATACATAGCTCGGAATAAAAGCCCCTGCACCCGGCCATTTGGTGCGATCGTAATAAAGTTCTGCTGCCTCAAAGGACTGAAATCCCCAATCAGGGAAGTACTTAATATAGAAAAATCCTTGATTTCCATTGCCTACTCCTAGAATGGGATAATCTAAAACAGCCTTCATATTTGTATATATTGAGGTTGATCTTTGCATCGTTGATAAATTTTCTGAATCGGACAGCTTGACAAAGGTTGTCTGATATATTGTAGACTGCTCTATTGCCTCAAAATTATCAATTACAATCCATAACGCAATGACGGCTACTAAAGCAGCTATTGTCAAATGTATATGTACCCGCCTTTTCTCCATACTCCGTTTTAAATCAAGCATATAGTAGCAAAGAACAGCAATGACGAAACCGATGTAACCGCTTGTGCTTTGCGTAAAGAATAATATAGGAAGATAGAGAGCTATAAGCAGTACTATAAAGGACTTCTTATACACGTTGTTCTTATATATGGAAAACAACAATGGAAAAACATAAACACTCAGTAAACATCCGGCTTTTGAGGCTTCTGTACTTGTTAAGTTAATTTTACCTCTGTCCAATACATAAGGTATATCAACATTTTCCAGAAAACTCATAGCCAAGTTTAAAATACCAATATTAACCCGCATGAGCAATAGTTGTATATATCCATAAATCAGCAGCAAAATAAAACTGAACATTATCCACCGGACAATTTTTTTCATGCCGACTTCGTTAAAAATATAGCTATTGTAAATAATTATCAGTATATATTGTGAGTAATAGATCAGATATGGAAAAACTGCCTTGTATGTATCTCTCCCTATCAACACACCTAGATTTTCATGCAGCACCACAGCCATTAGCAAACTGGAAATATTCAAAATGGTAAGTATATAAACTGACATCTTAATTCTATAATCCAGATTTAGCCTTTTGGCTTTAATACAGCTAAAGACCATCAGTACCATTCCTAATATGTGTACATAAAAAGATAAGGAATTACCCGCCGTGTATATCTTATCTTTTAAAAAAGTGATATTAGTTACGGGTAGGAAAACAATATATAATAAAATTATTACTCTTTCGATTTTTCCCATCATAAGACCTCTTTACCATACTATCATGAGAATAAAATTCTTCTATACGCCTCTACGAATCCATCCAGGCTGCAAATTTCACAATACTTCTTTTGGTTTTCCAATATTCGGCTCTTTATGACCTCAGCGTTGTCGATCACCTTCCCCAACGTTTCTGCAATATTTGTTACATTCTCGGCTTCAAAAACTTCCCCAAGGCGGTAATGCTGTATTGTGTACCCAACTTGTCCAACATCCGGGCCTATAGCAATACATCTATGGTTTGCAGCTTCTGTCAAAGGTCCGCTCTGCCCTGAAAAAAACTTTCTGTACGGTAAAACAACAATATCTGCAGCTGAAAAGTACATACTCATCATGTTCTCGGGAATATACTGCAGTTTTAAAAACACCTTGTTTCTGATACTGCTCACCATACCTTCAATATATTGTCTCTTAAAGTACTGTTCTTCTCCTACTATCAAGAGAGAAAACTGTTTTTCCTGAATCAGGTTGACTGCGCTTAGCAACAGGTCTAAGCCCTTGTCGTAGCGTGTTCCTCCAAAACATAGGACAAAAGGCCTGTGATAATACTGCAGCTCAGGTAAATCAAGCTGAATTTCTTTATTATTAATAGTGTTTTTACTCATTATAGGGTAGTGTACAGAAAAAATTTTATGAGCAAATCTGTCACCCAAGCTCTCTATTAGCCTATTCCTTAAGTATTCGCCATGAACTATCACAATATCAACTACGCTATACTTTAATAGAAAACTTAAGATATAAAGTTTTATTCTTTGTTTTGGGAGCCAATGCAGCGTTGCTGATACTTTTATACTTCTTCCAAAGAATATCTTCAATAATAAATGGACTATTACCTGGTCAAAATATAAAATGTGTAAACGGTCATATCTATTCTTTTCTGCAAACCTGATTAGCCTCAATGTATTAAGTAAATTTAGCACCAGCCTGATAAACTTGTTTTTGGATGTCAAAAGTTTGACAGTATGGATTTTTACACTAGCACTATCCAGCTGCTCCGCCATACCGCTTTCACTCCCGCTTAACGAAGTGTAATAACAGCAGTCATAGTCACTAAATCCTTTTACCAGGTTAAAATTATAGTTCCAATGGTGTCCATCGTTCAATAAGTCGTAGAACAGGATTCTATTCATGCTTTTCCCTTCCCTGAAAACTATGAAACTTGTTGATTGCATTTAAATATTGCTTAACCATATTCTTTATTGTGTAATACTGGATTTTCTCAAAGCTTTTTTTAGAAAACTCAGCCCGCACTTCAGCGTTATCAATTAAGTATGCCAACTTAGACTTTAACTGCCCTATATCTTCCGAATCAACAACATAACCATTTACACCGTCTTCTATTAAGTCAAAGGCTGCTCCGGTTTTATTCGTAGCAATAACCGGAAGGCCGAAATACATAGCTTCATTCACTACCAGGCCCCATATATCGTACCTGGTTGGTAGTACAAAAATATCTGCAATTTTATAGTACTTGACTAGCTCATCTTTCTGCATAAAATCTTTAATGACAACGTTTTGGAGGTTATTTCCGGAAACATAACTGCCATATTCCTCCTTTAACGGACCGTCACCAATAATAACCAGGCTTACATTTTTATTACCTATTTCTTTAAAAGCGCTCAAGAGAACATCTATACCCTTTCTGTGTATAAATTGTCCCACTGTTAATACCACTACGTCATTTAAATTGTCCCTATTTTTAAGCTCCAGACGTTCTTCACAGGTTAAGGAAGTCTGTCCTTCCACCTTAAAATCCACTGAAAATGGGTATTCAAAAATTAACTCCTTATCCGCCCCATAATGATTCAGGTATCTAGTGCAATTACTCCCGGAAGAAAGCCATTCTCTTGCAGATGAAATAAGATATTTCTTTAATAGGTATTTTATCTTTATATCTTTCTTTGGAAATCCTCCATCAGAAGTAAAAATAAAGGGTATTTTCTTTATATTCAGCCATGTTATTACCAACATTTCACTAGGTGAATTGTAACAGCTTATTATTAATACATCATATTTTTCCTGTTTCAGTTTTCTGAACATACCGATATTAAACTGTCTCCCGGCGCCAAACATTAAACCCTTCAGAAATTCATACTTAAAATTCAACCCAAGGTCTCTTATGTCCCATTTCCTGTGTTTATAGTTAGCAGCTTCAAACCAAACTGTCAAATCTACATGTTTACCGAGCTCATTCCAAAAATCAATTCTATATGGAGTGGGTATATTTGTAATATAAAGAACTCTTAACATTCTTCCTCCTGAAAAGGTTATTGATTTACTTCAGCTTGTTAACCCAATAAATAGACTTTCTTGTAGTATTTATGACAGAGAATACAGTAAAAGACAGCAGATAAACAAGTCTGAAGCTGAATACCTTAAGCGTGAGCATATCTAAGATACATACTGCTGACAGTACTACCAGACAACCCGGAAATGTTATCAATTCCCTAATCAGTGCAAATATCTTAACTTTGACACTTTTACTACTGATAACATCTTCCATGTTGTGCCTTTTTTCGAAATCTTCAAATATCCTCTTTTCTAAAACTTCTGCTTTTACATTTTCTTTATAAACTCCAGATTCGATTACGGAAAAAGCAATACATAGATTTGGGAAGTTGCTCATTCCTATACATGAAATAAGGCCGCTTATTAAAATAAGCGAATTTCCATATAGATTATATAGACCCATTCCCATGAAGAAAAACATTAAGTTGCTGGAAAAGTAATGTACAAGAAAGTCAAAGTATTTTCCTGACATTGAAGGCTTTTTAATGCCGCTTCTTATATAATACCTTGCTACCTCTCCATCACAATGGTCTAAAACGAAGTAAAACGAAATAAATGCGGCACTTAAGAACAAAGCTGTAGCAGTATTGTAAATGAGAAAATAACAGCTGGCAAGTGCAGCTAAAAGGCTTAAAAATGTAACTGTATTCGAACTTAATCCTATTACCAAAAAAATTTTGGTAAAGTAGATAGACCAATATCTATAACCGTATTTACTTATCAGAAACTCATCCTTGTCTTCCTTCTGACAAACTGTCCTGAGTTCTTTTATACTTTCTTTGACCTTCATTGCTTTTCTCCTTAATCCAATCTGTTAATACAAAAATCAGCTGCTTCACTATATCTATCGAAAAAATTCTTATATCTATTAACTCACTTTGCAGACAAGCATAACACGTGGTACAAATATAAACATGATATTATACTCTTCAGCCCTAGTCCCTATTCAGTCTCCGTCCCGGTATTCCTGCTATTGTGCTTCCGTCTGGAAAGCTGTGTACTACAACTGAATTTGCACCAATTTTGCAGTTGTCCCCAATTTTTACTCCTCCCAATACCTTTGCTCCGGCTCCAATCACTACGTTATCTCCTATATATGGATAATCATGCCTGTCATCCTTATAGTTTTCACCACATGTTACTTGCTGAAGTATAGTTGCATTTATCCCTATGTAGGTATTCCCTCCGATTACAATCCCGTTAGGATGCTGGATAACCAATCCCGGGCCAATCTTACATCCTAAACAAAACTCTGCACCCGTACATTTAATATTGTGATTCCTGATAAGCTTCGCTAGCAGATATAACTTCCTAGAACTGAAGTAATCAGATATCCTGTAAAGTGCTACAGCTCTAAAACCCATGTGTAAAAAGTAGTACTTTATAATAGCATAAATTCCTACATCCCTATTTACTAATCTCCCTAAATCCTTCTTTAAAGCACTCATTATATCACCATATTTCTATTTCAATCTAATGTAGATTCCTCTTTAATACCTTATTGAAAGTAATATTAACCTTTTTACCAAATTGCCTTAACCTGTTTATATCTTCACTGTCAAAATATCTAAAAACAAAGCATACCGCCAGAAAGGCCAGAACAGATAATGCCCCTAAAAAAGCCAGCACTAATATATTCACACCACTATAATCAATAATACTAAAACCAAATATTACTACAGCGCTTGAAACAGCCAGAGGTAGATACACTCTAAACAAAAAGTATAATGTCTTTATATTCAATACCCTTTCAAAATAACAAATGAAAAAAGGTACCGGTATCATACTTGCAAGAAACGCTATTGCAGCTCCCGATACTCCATATATCGGAATGAAAGCTACGGATAAAACAACTCTCATAACACTCGTAATAATAACATAGATTGTGTTAATTTTAGGCATATTTAAGCCGTTAAACATATAGTAGCATATTGCATTACCTGATAATAACAGGTTTGAAACTAACAGTATACGAAATACATTTGCAGATTCAAGTGAAAAATCCTTACCCATCCATAACGTAAGCAAGTTTTCTGAGTATAAAAAAACAGGGATTGTTATACAAAAACTTATTAATGATATATACTTTAGAGATTTACAGTACAAACGCCTTATTTTATCAGTATTGCTTGTTGCCGATAGCTCACTGGTCAGAGGAAAGATTACATTTGTGATATTAGTTATCACATTATTAAACTTTACTGCTGCCCCGGCAGGAACTACGTAATATGTAACTGATGAAACATTTACCATGGAACCTAAAATTAGACGGTCAAACTGACCGAAAAAAGCCTGACTTAATTGAGTAATCATGTTGTACACGCTGAAAGAGAACATTTCTCTGAAAAGCACTCTATTAAAGTAAAACTTAACGGACAGTTCCGGTATCAATTTTCTATCGGTAACATAATAAACAATAATTGCAGCAATGCTGGATGCCAACTTTATCAGCATTACAGCTTTCAAGCCGTATCCAAGAATCAAGCAGAGAGCTATTCCAAAGTTTGTGAATGTCGATAGCATAATATTGCATTTTGCTTGTACTACATTCATCTGCAGTGCATAGGGTATGTTGCTGAAAACTGACAATACCATGTTCAAAATGATATTTGCACTTGCTATGTATAATGAAAACTTTAAATCTGTCATAAGGCCGGCATCAATCTTAAAGTAGTATAAATATCCAGAATTAATAAATAAAATTAATAAGAGTGATGCTATCACTCCCATTATTGTATAAATTATTAATGACAGATTTACAACATTCCTAACCCTTGCTATATCTCTCTTTGCATAACTTTCAGATATCTGCTTTACAGCTGCTCCTGTAAAACCTAAATCCAAAAACCCGAGAAAACCCGTCAATGTAGCTGTAAGCGCAATTATACCGTAGCTAGCGGCCCCAAGCTGATTTACCATAAACGGTGTCAAAAGAAAAAACAATAATGAATTCCAAACAAAACTAATCAAGTTTGCACTAGAGTTTTTAAATACCTTTTTAGCTATACTCAAGATAATTCTCCTATTTTCTCCGGTAAATTACACTTTTCTTTATATGAGTTATATACACTTTTCAAGCCATCCTCTAATTCTATGCGATACCTCCACCCAACTTCTTGTAGTTTACTTACATCCAATAGTTTTCTTGGTGTGCCGTCAGGTTTACTTGTATCAAACCTCAATTCTCCGCCAAATCCTATAGTTTTTTTTATTAACTCGGCCAATTCACGTATACTGATTTCTTTTCCCGATCCTACATTAAAAAAGTCATTTCCGTTATACCTTTCCATAAGGAACAGGCACGCATCTGCCAAATCATCTACATGGAGAAACTCCCTAAGCGGTTTTCCTGTCCCCCATATTTCAACATGGGGTAATTCATTGACCTTTGCTTCATGTATCTTTCTAATTAGCGCAGGCAATACATGTGAATTATTTAAATCATAATTATCATTAGGCCCATATAGATTTGTAGGCATTACACTTATATAGTTAGTACCATATTGGGTGTTAAAATATTGGCACATTTTCAGTCCAGAAATTTTAGCCAGTGCATATGCCTCATTTGTAAGCTCAAGTGGGCCTGTAAGAAGATATTCCTCTTTTATCGGCTGAGGGCACATTTTAGGGTATATACATGAACTTCCAAAAAACATTAGTTTTTTTACATTATGCTTATGTGCACTCTTAATTATATTGCACTGTATAAGCTCGTTTTCCATTATGAAATCCGCAGGGTAAGCAGAATTTGCACCAATTCCCCCTACTTTAGCCGCAGCTAGAAAGACATACTCAGGTTTTTCTTCTTTGAAGAATCTCTCAACAGCTGCCTGATCAGTTAAGTCAAGCTCCCTATGAGTTCTCCCCATAATATTCTTATAGCCCCTGCCCTCTAAATTTCTAAGTATTGCAGATCCTACCAGACCTCTGTGACCCGCAACGTATATTCTGCTATCCTTATTCATAACATTCTCTTTATTTGAATAAACTTCTTTCGAATTATCTCCCATATATATCATCTATCCTCACAATATCATCTTCCTCAAGATAAGACCCGCATTGTGTTTCAATAATTTCAAGGGCAACAAAGCCCGGATTTTCAAGTCTATGTATAGTCCCTACAGGTATAAAAGTAGACTCATTTTCATGAACAAAATACTCTTGATTTTCTCTTGTAACTTTTGCCACTCCTCCGACCACAGTCCAATGCTCACTCCTGTGGTGGTGATATTGTGTGCTGAGCCGTTCTCCGGGCTGTACCACAACTTTTTTTATTTTATAGCCCGGACCTTTATGTAAAATCCTGTAATGTCCCCAAGGTCTATCCACTGTTGTATGCTCAATATGCTTGGTACTATTCTTTTCCTCAAGCTTATCAACTACTTCCTTTATCCTGTATGTCTGATCAAGAGGTGCCACTAGTAATGCATCGGCAGTATCTATTACTGCAACATCTGATAACCCCAGAGATACTACTAGCCTGTCAGTTCCGTATATATAGCAATTTTTCGTATCAATGCATATGTGTTCGCCATTAGTTATATTCCCATCGTCGTCTTTATCGCTTGCTTCATATAAGCTCTTCCAATTTCCTACGTCACTCCAGCCTATATCAGCTTTAATTACAAAAGCCTTTCTTGTATGTTCCATTATCGCATAGTCAATTGACATGGGGCTTATACTTTTAAATGACAAGCTTACATCACTCTCATTATCCGGATTGATATCACAAAATGCTCTATAAATCTCAGGACTATACTTCGATGCTTCCTCTAATAAAGTTCCTACATGAAAAATAAACATACCGCTATTCCATAAGTTCATTTCTTCTTCCAACAACTTAATGGCTACTGCCTTATTGGGCTTTTCAATGAAACGATCTACCTTATAAATATCTCTTGAAGAATTCAGCACTTCCAGAGTCTTTATATATCCGAAGCCTGTTTCAGGGTACGTAGGAAGTATACCAAATGTAAGCAGACATCCTTCACTTGCTTTTTCAATACCTTTCTTCAATACTTCTAAAAACATATTTTCCCTCATTATCAAATGATCAGAGGGGAGAATAACCATTACAGAGTCATCCCCATACATTTTTCTACACTTTATAGCTGACCATAAAATCGCAGGTGCTGTATTCTTTGATTCAGGCTCAGTCATAATATGAACAGAATTCTGAGAACCAGAGGAATTGACCGAATCTTTATCATACAAGTTCTTCAACTGTGTCTTAACCTGGCTATACAGGTCCTTGTTAGTGATAACCCACTGGTTTTCCTTGCTTATCACAGACAAGACACGTCTGCTTGTCTCCTGAAGGAGCGTGTTGTTACCAGTTAAGTTAAGTAACTGTTTCGGAACCAGCCTTCTGCTTAACGGCCACAGTCTTGTTCCACTTCCCCCAGCTAAAATCACCCCTATTACTTTCATATTTATCATCCTTTTAATTTATGCTCTATTCATGGTATATTGATATTGTAGAGATGTTATGCTACTAAAAACTGTATGATTGCAATCCGCCTGAACCATCATCCTTACAAGACCCTCAAAGTCTACTTTCCTCTTCCAGCCTAAATCTCTCTCTGCCTTTGATGGATCTCCCAACAACAGCTCAACTTCAGTTGGCCTAAAATATCTCGGGTTTACTTCGACCAGCAATTTACCCGTTTTTTTATCATACCCTTTCTCACTTACCCCGTAGCCGTCCCATCTGATATCTATACCCACCTCACCAAACGCCAGTTCAACAAATTCTCTTACTGTATGAGTTTCTCCTGTGGCAAGAACGTAATCCGCCGGTTTTTCCTGCTGGAGCATAAGCCACATACCCTCAACATAATCTCCTGCAAAGCCCCAGTCTCTCTTTGCATCCAGATTACCAAGCGCTAATTTTTCTTGCTTCCCTGCAATAATGTTTGCAACAGCCCTTGTAATCTTCCGGGTAACAAAGGTTTCTCCCCTGCGTGGCGACTCATGGTTAAAGAGTATTCCATTGCATGCATACAAATTATATGCCTCTCTATAATTTACAGTAATCCAGTATGCATAGAGTTTTGCTACCGCATATGGACTCCGGGGATAAAAAGGCGTATTTTCGTTCTGAGGCTCAGAGCCTGGAATCCCTCCGAAAAGTTCACTTGTCGAGGCCTGATAAAACTTAGTTCTAATACCACTTTCCTTTATAGCATCAAGCAATCTTATAGTACCTATTGCATCTACTTCAGCAGTATATTCAGGTACTTCAAAGGACACCTGTACATGGCTTTGTGCCGCTAAGTTATATATCTCATCAGGGTTTACCTTTTCTATCAGCCTGTTCAGATTACTGGAATCCGTCAAATCCCCATGGTGCAAAAATAATGTTTTATTACCGATTTCCGGGTTCTCAAAGAGGTGATCAATCCTTTTCGTATTGAAGCTACTGGCACGACGTATTATTCCATGCACCTCATAGCCTTTTTCCAATAAAAATTCTGTCAGATAAGATCCGTCTTGACCGGTGATACCTGTGATAAGTGCCTTTTTCAAACAAGAGACCTCCTTAAATATCTAAAATGCGTGCCTATCCCCAAATAAAACAGGAATTGTCCTAAAAATAATTTTTATATCATAGCAAAAATTCCGTTCTCGTATATATTTAAGATCTAATCGTACCATTTCATCAAACCCAAGCTTATTACGCCCACTCACCTGCCATAGACCTGTTATGCCAGGTTTAACCGACATTCTCAAATTATGCCATCTGTCATATCTGATTACCTCTCTTGGAAGCGGAGGACGGGGACCGACCAGAGACATATCTCCTTTTAGAACATTAATCAACTGAGGTAGTTCATCTATACTTGTTTTTCTAATAAACCTCCCTATCCTTGTTACCCTTGGATCTTCCTTAATTTTAAACATATAACCGGATATTTCATTCTTCTTTTCCAAACGCTCCAGATGCTCTTCTGCATTTACTATCATTGAGCGGAATTTATACATTTTAAAAATCTTTCCTTTATGACCTACTCTTTCCTGCTTAAATATTACAGACCCTTCAGAATCAACCTTAATAAGTATCCAGATACCTAAAAAAACAGGCGATAACAGTAATAGTGCAAAAAAAGAAGCAGCTATATCAAAAATACGTTTACTAAACAAGTATAAGACAGTTACATTATCATAAATTATTCTATCTTCAATAGTCTCCCTAATGTCTTCTTCGGATATCTTCATTTTAACACCTTCTAAAAACTATGTATCTTCTGTGTCTGACTGAAATCAACCAAGTGCTGTGCATTTCTATTAAAGACAGCTTCTGCATAATCCAAGCTTGTCCACTTTCTTACTCTATAGAGAGCATTTATATAGAACTTGCTGTAGTCATCAGAAAAATGAGCATTTGACGCAACAAAACTTGGAATATTAAGCTTTAGTAATTTCTTAGCTACCCTCTTGATACTATAACCATAGACTCCTGCTATACTTGCTGCATCAAGTTGTATCACACATCCTGCTTCTATAAGTCTATGCAGAGCATCAATATTCTTTACAAAATACCTGCTTCGTTCAGGATGGGCAATAATAGGAACAATCCCTTCTTTTTGCATGCGCTTAAGGTTTTTTATATATTCACTTGAAAAAAGACAACATGGGAATTCTATAAGAATATATGGCGAATGGTCCATCCTAAGTGTCATAATTTTACTAATATTGTTACTATTAATACTGTTTATATGCACTTCATACCCCAGCCTTATATCCAGATCAAAATCCTTTGCTCTATTAACAACCTCTTTATATTTCTCTTTTATTCTCTCATTACCAAACACATTTTCATGATAATGTACTGTAGAGAAGATAGTATTGATTCCAGCCTTTTTTGCCTCGCAAATCATTTTTACAGAGTTTTCTATACTTGAAGCCCCATCATCTATTCCATAAAGTAAGTGGGAATGGATATCAATCATTATACTTTACCTCATTTTGCTTTACCCTCTTAAATCTACCCTTGACAAATCTATTGGTCTGTCCTTTTTCATTATAATAATAAAAATCGTACGTATGCGTATAGTAGAGCTTATAATCCCTTTTACTTACTTTATTCAAAGCTACACCTAATATATTTGCGTTTGCTTTCTCAAGCTGCTCTTTTAGTCTTTTTGCTTTTCGCGCGTTTAGCTCTCTGCTGGCAACAACGATAAGTGTGCCATCTGTTTGAGATGCTATCAGTGCAGCGTCAATAATATTTCCAAGTGTAGTAGTGTCAATCACAACCATATCATATATTTCTTTCACTATTTCGAGAAACTCAGAAAATCTCTCTGAACCAACCAGTTCAGTCGAATTCACATATCTTTGACCGCAGGCAATATAATATAAGTTTTTTATGCTTGTGTGGGATACAACTTCTTCTAAAGAAACTTCTCCTAGTAGGAAATTAGATAGCCCGGTATAGTTATTACCCCCTAAACGTTTTATTCCCATAGGTTTACGCATATCCGCATCTATCAGTAAAACCTTTTGCCCCGAGCGCGCCAGAGAAATCGCAAGATTAATAGAAATTGTAGTTTTTCCTTCTTTATTGTTGCAGCTTACTATTGATAACGTCTTGACCTTTTTCTCATTACTACAAAATTGTATATTTGTTCTAAGTACTTTATAAGCTTCTTCAATTGGAGGATTAATACTATCATATACCTCATATGTTTTCGCACACATTTGAGAATCTCCTTATTTTGTTCTGATTTTTAAATCGGGAATCGTACCTAAAACTTTAAGTCCAAAAATGTCTTCTACATCATCAATTGTCTTTAACGTATCATCCAGCTCCTCTATAAGGAAAATAATTAATAATGACAATAATAGTCCGACTACTCCCCCCAAAAGTGCATTCTTTTTAAGATTAAACGGTATTGGTGAGCCTGGCTGGTCAGCCTTATCAATAATAACAACATTTTCAGTTTTCATCAGTTCGTGTACTTTCTGAATAAAAACCTCGCTTGCTTTATTTGCTATTAATTGAGCTACTTTAGGGTCAATATGCTTGACCTTTAACTCAAGTATTCTTGTATCAGGCTTTAGATTAACACTCATTATGTTTACATAATCACGATAAGTAATACTACTTATTGCCAGATCTTCAATAACTGCCTTACCCACAAGCTTGCTTTTAATGATTTCTTTAAACTCTTTAACAAGCTGCTGATCTACAAGCACGTCATTGTATGATATTATCTCAGTTACATTTCCAATTTCACTTGAATTATTTTTAATTACTAATAAGGTAGCACTAGCTTCATACAGAGGTATATAATTACTATAATATATGTACGTAGTTGCTGAGCTTGATAAAACAGACAACAAAATAACTAACCAAATTTTTTTGATAATAATATAAAAATAGTACTTTATATCCACTGTAAACACCTTTTTTCTGTCAGCCGACATTGTGTGCTTAATAAGCTGACTAATATTATATATAGATAAAAAAAGAGCCCTTTAAACAAAATTTAAACTCTGCTCTTAATATACTAAAAAGTAGTGATTACGTTATTAATTACAAAATAATAGCCAAATTTTATACCTATTATATAAAATTATACAACCGGCAATACTTAAAGTCAATTAATTGTTGATATATGTCGAATTTTATAAATCAGGGGGCCTCGACGGCCCCCTACCCAACCTGCAATTTTTTTATCAAATTAATCTATTGTGCTAGTTGATTTATGTATTAGCTACTGCTACAAGGCTCCACTCCCCGGTGCCCGACGAATTTTTCGCCCGTACCCTATAAACGTGTTGTGTTCCTGACAATTCATCACTTAAAGTAAAACTAGTATTTGCAGTACTACCTGCTACCAAGCCATCAACCTCAATTTCATAATATTCAGCACCTATTACCGTGTCCCATGTTAACAGAGAGTCTGTATTACTGAATTTGAGATTTAGCGGAATTTCCGGAACCGGACTATACAGCTGGCTTTGAGGTATTATTTCTTTAGCCAGTCTGTCGCACGACCACATAAGCTTCATAGACGCAGCTCCTGTATAGTCAAAATACTCAAGTCTTATCTCATATTTCTGTCCAGCGGTAAGGTCTATAGTTCCGACTTCTTCTCCGAAGGAATCCGTCCATCTGTCAATTATCTTCTGTCCGTTTACCCATAACCTTACTCCGTTGTCTGCAAAGGCATGGAATTTATATGTTCCAGTATACCTTGGCTCGACGTACCCTGTCCATCTTACGCTGAAAAATTCGTTTTTTACTGAAGTATCAGGCGAACCTGTCCCCCAATTAAAGTCTATAGAACTGTCAATCCTTGTGAGTATTTTTGTATCCAGGTTCCAGCCATTAAAGTACTCTGCACTTAATCCATTACCGTTTCCAACTGGCGCAAGCAGTGTCCTTTTTGCAAGGGCTGAACTCCACTCACCTGTACCTGATGAATTCTTTGCCCTAACTCTGTAAGTATGTTGTGAGTCGGGTTGCAAGCCTGTATGCGTATAACTTGTACCTGTTCCGTTACTTATTACAGTACCGTCAACCTCTATATCATACCCTTCAGCTTCTATTACACTTCCCCATGTAACCGTGATTGTCGTCTCTGTTCCATTAGCACTTATACCTGAAGGTGTCTCCGGTACCGGCAGATACAGATAACTCTGAGGGATCACTTCCTTGCTCTGCTTATCACTGGACCACATAAGCTTTACAGATGCTGCCCCTGTATAGTCGAAATATTCAAGTCTTATCTCATATTTCTGTCCTGCGACAAGGTCTATAGTTCCTACTTCTTCTCCGAAGGAATCCGTCCATCTGTCAATTATCTTCTGCCCGTTTACCCATAACCTTACTCCGTTGTCTGCAAAGGCATGGAACTTATATGTTCCGGTATACTTAGCCAGGACATAGCCTGTCCATCTTGCACTGAAGAATTCACTCTTTACCGAAGTATCAGGAGAACCTGTTCCCCAGTTGAAATTAACTGCGCTGTCTATCCTTGTAAGCTTCTTGGTATCCAGATTCCACCCGTTAAAGTATTCTGCCTTTAATCCTGTCCCATTACCCTGTGCAGGTAATGTCCTCACCGTTACAGGCGCACTCCACTCTCCTGCACCGGAATTATTCTTTGCTCTCACCCTGTAAACATACTGTGTATCAGGGAGTAATTTTGTATGTAAATAATTATTGTTATTTGCTTCGCCAACATATGCCCCATTAATCTCAATATCATATTTTTCTGCACCAAGTACACTATCCCATGTTATTGAAATCTCAGATTCAGAGGAAAGAGATAATATATTTGCCGGACTATCAGGAGTCGGGCAATATAACTGGCTCTGAGGGATTATTTCCTTTGCCAGTCTGTCACACGACCACATAAGCTTTACAGATGCTGCCCCTGTATAGTCGAAATACTCAAGTCTTATCTCATATTTCTGTCCTGCAACAAGGTCTACAGTCCCCACTTCTTCCCCAAAGGAGTTAGTCCATCTATCGACTATCTTCTGCCCGTTTACCCATAACCTTACTCCGTTATCCCCAAAGACATAAAACTTATATGTTGTTGTATATCTTGGTTGGACATAACCTGTCCACCTTGCACTGAAGAATTCACTCTTTACTGAAGAATCAGGCGTACCTGTTCCCCAATTGAAGTTAACAGTACTGTCTATCCTTGTAAGTTTCTTGGTATCCAGATTCCACCCGTTAAAGTATTCTGCTTTTAGTCCTTTACCAATACCAACCGGTGCAAAATTAGTACGCTGCACAACCGGAGCGCTCCATCCACTAGCCCCACTGCCGTTTACTGCTCTTACCCTATAAGTATATTGAGTATCGGCATACAACCCGTTATGTACAAAACTTGTAGATTCATTACATTTTATTACTACTCCATCAGCCTCAACTTCATAGCCCGATGCCCCCTCCGCTTTATCCCATGTGACAGTAATGGTATTGTCCGTTGGAGACGTATTAATATTTTGAGGCGTTGATGGCTTAGAGATTTTGCTAATTGTCCCGATCACTACACTCCACTCGCCTGTAGCCGAATCATTCCGTGCTCTTACCCTGTATGTATGCTCCGAACCTGCCTCCAGACTTTCATGTGTAAAGCTTGGTGCCTGTACGCTCACAATAGCGCCATCATCTATTTCTACATCATAACCTGTCGCGCCAGGAACTGTATCCCATTCCAATGTAATAGTACTTTCAGTGTTAAACGCCCTGAAATTATCAGGTACTCCTAACTGGGTCACCCTAGTCTGCATTATGCTCCATTCGCCCGAAACAACCGCAGTTTTTGCTCTTACTCTGAATGAGTACACTGTACCGGGAAGGGGATTGATATCAGTATAAGATGTATTATCACCCAGCTCCACTACAGTTCCGTTTACTTCAATTTCATAGCTTGTAGCACCTGAAACTGCATCCCATATTATAGTGATACCCGTTTCATTTACTACTGAGCTGATGTTTGAAGGTGTGCCCAATGATGTACTGTTAGTTACCGAATCGCTCCAGTCTCCTGTTACATCCTGAGTTTTTGCCCTCACTCTGTATACATACTGAGTTCCTGGAACAATCCCGCTGATTGTGTAAGTAGTCGCCTCAGCATTATCTGCAAGATTTTCATTGATTTCTATATCATAACCTGTTGCTCCTGTTACAGGCTCCCAGGTAATCGTTAAAGAGTCCCCGTTCACACTCTCTGTGATACCTGAAGGAATTCCGAGTAGTGTTGCCTTTGCTACAGCATTACTATACTCTCCTAAAGCATTTCCAGCCTTAGCCCTTACTCTATATACATGATTTCCTCCAGGTATCAAGCCGTCATGGGTATAGGAAGTAACATTTCCAGCATCTATTACACTTCCATCAACTTCAACGTCATACCCTTCCGCGCCTTTAATTGCTTCCCAAATAACAGTAATTGTATTCTCTGTTGCTGCACAGCTCACATTCTGTGGTACCCCAACAGGTATAACCGCATTAACAGGAACACTCCAATTTCCAACAATAAACGCGGTCCTGGCTCTTACACGGTATACATAACTGTAACCCGGTGTCACATCACTAATTGTATAGCTGGTACTTGTACCGTTATCTGTTATGGTGCCGTTTACTTCTATATCATAACCTACAGCCCCATCGACAGCATTCCATTGTGTTAATATACTGTCTTCAGTTACAGATGCGGTCACATTTTGAGGAATTCCAAACAAAGTATTTACTGTAGTACTCCCACTCCACTCCCCGGCTATCAGACTATTCTTTGCTTTTACCCTATATGTATGAGTAGTTCCGGGCAGTAGTCCGGTATGAACATAAGAAGTATTTGTCCCATTTTCAATTACATTGCCGTCAACTTCAATTTCATAACTCTCCGCTCCTGCCACTCCATCCCAGGTAAGAGTAATCTCATTTCCTGACGGTGTGACATTAAAATACGAAGGAACTCCCAGCTTTGTTACCTGACTTGCAATATCTGACCATTCACTCCGGGCATAAGCAGTCTTTGCCCTAACCCTGTAAACATGCTGTGTTCCCGGATTTAAGCCACTAAATCTATAAGAAGTTGCTTCACCTACATCTATGGCAGTTCCGTCAGCTTCTGCTTCATAACCGTCAGCTCCTGCCACCGGATTCCATGCTAAGGTTATAGATGTTTCGTCACATACAGTCGACAATCCGGAAGGTGTGTCCAATAGTGTTATTGCAGTTACAGGCTGACTCTTCTCACTTTCGGCAAAAGCTGTCTTAGCCTTCACTGTATAGGAATGCATGGTACCGGGTATAATATCTGCGTGTGTATACTCTGTATCCTGACCGCTGTATATTACTGTACCGTTTTCTTCAACATCATAGCTAGTCGCTCCCTCAACCTTATCCCATCCTATTGTGATATATGTGGTATTCGGTTTTACTATTACATTTAAAGGTTTATCCAACAGAGTCGTTTTATCAACAACCGAGCTCCAGTAACTGGCAGTACCGATACCTCTTGTTCTGACCCTATACTTGTGAGCAGTACCCGGCGTAATATTTTTATGGACGTATTTTGTATCTGTACTGTTGTTTACAATAACCCCATCAACCTCTATATCATATCCAGCAGCCCAATTGACCTTATTCCATGTAACAGTAACAGAGTTAAAATCTGCATCTGCAGATATACTGACAGGTGCAGAAATATAAGGCTTTCTTGCCGCTGACTTATTTGCAGTAGCTTTAAGGGTAGTGCCGTCAGGATTTTTTATTGTCCAGACCAAAGTGTCTCCACTGAATACAGTTGAAAATTTATCGATCTGAAGACCTGATGAAAATACAGCAGGGGGAATAGTAGTTTCATCTGTCACAGTCCCTGTAAACATTGAGTCGGCTTGAGGTACATCGATAGAAAAAGAGTTGATATTCAGCCATCCCCAGAATGCTGTACAGGTTCCATCCGAATTTAGCACCACATATTCCAGTATTGGCTTAACAGGAGCTGCGACCACTTTCTTAACAGGATTGCTCCATTCACTTACTTCTGTTGAATACCTTGCTCTCACTCTGTATGTATGCCACGATTTTGGTTCCAGATTTTTGTGTATATATGTATTGCTTTTTTTATTATCTTTTACTACACCATCTATTTCTATATCATACCCTGTAGCTTTGGATTCTTTATTCCACTTAACGAATACCGTAGTGCCTATTAGCTCAGCTTTAAGATTCTTTGGAATACCCAGCTTACTTTCTTTTTTATCGGATTTTTCATTTTTAGCAATAGTGCTATCCGAAGATATGCGGTTTAATATACTTTCATTCGCAATTGCGAAAGTCTGTACAGGGAATATGAACAGCATTAAAATCGCAACTAATGTACTAAGCCTTTTCCCCATTTTCCCAACCCCCCTATATAAAAGGTAATATTTAAATAAATATATAATATAAAATAATTACCGGTTAAGCTTTCATTGTGCTAAAAAAGGCATACTTAGCCATTTACCAAGTTGCCTGATTAATACCAGTTTCATCTTTTGTTTTTTATCGCCCAAAGGAACTATTTTCATAGGTCTCCCGGACTATAAACTTATACATAATATATTATAGATTAAATTCGACAAAAATCAAGACATTTTTTGGCTTTACTGCTTGTAATTTGTAAAATAATATAGTATTGCGTTTATCCCTTCTATATATTTGTATCAGATAAACTAAGCGACTATGAAAAAAGAGGGTTTTTTATTAATAATGTCGAAATATACAGATTAACAAAATATTTCTATAGGAGGGCTGCCAGTGAAAATCAAAGAAGGTTTCCTGCTCCGTGAAATTGCCGGGTCATGGGTAGTAGTGCCTGTGGGTAATCGGGTAGTCGAGTTTAATGGTTTATTGACCCTTAGTGAAAGCGGCGCACTCCTGTGGAGATTAATGGAAAAAGGTACAGAGAAGGACGCATTGGTTGGATTACTCCTGAAAGAATATGATATCGATAGTACTACTGCAGAAGCTGACGTAGAAGAGTTTATATCATTAGTATCTGAAAAAGGGTTGTTTGAACGATGAGCACGTCATGGAGCCAGCTAAATGACAAGATAATGGAACAGGCTGCGAAAAAAAAGGTGCCTGTCGTAGGGCAATTCGAATTAACTCCGCGCTGCAATCTACAATGCAAAATGTGCTATATATGCAGACGGGAAAATGATTATGAGATACTGGCTGAAGAAATTTCAGCCCACGCTTGGATACAGCTTGCCGCAGGTGCTCGCGATGCAGGAATGCTCTATCTGCTGCTTACCGGTGGAGAAGTATTTTTGCGGCAGGATTTTAAAACCATATATGAAGAAATCTCTATGATGGGATTTGTCACAGAAATATTTACTAATGCAACATTGATAACACCTCAGGTAGCAAAATGGCTTGGGAGAATCCCGCCCTCAAAAGTAGCAGTATCAATATACGGCGCCTCTCCCGAAACATACAGGGTAGTCTGCGGTAGTGCCAGCAGCTACGAACGTACTGTACGGGGTATAGATTTATTGCTGTCTGAGGGTATTACTGTAGATTTGAGAACAACCATAATAAAAGGAAATAAAAACGATTTTACGAAGCTTGCAGACTTTGCAGAAAAGCGGAATCTTGAATTCGGGATTGTGAACTATATATCCCCCCGCCGGGAAAAGGGCGATACCTCCCCGGAAGCTGAACGCTTGTCTCCTGACGAGTTAGCCGAATTTGAAGTATATGTACAAAGCTATTATCAAGATAAGGACCCGGATAAGAAGGAAAATGAACAGACTTTTGAGAGCTGTTCTGATAATACTGCTGCCGATAGACTGAAAATATCCTATTTACCGGATAATTCATGCGAATCATTCAGATGTACAGCAGGACACAGTTCTTTTTGGATAACGTGGAATGGGCAAATGATACCTTGCGGACAAGTAAATACTCCCACAGTTTCCCTAATTAAGAACAATTTTTCTGAAGCCTGGACTAAGTTACAGCGTCTCTGTTCACGTGTCCCTGCCTGCAAAGAATGTGATATTTGTTCTCTTAGCGAGTATTGTATGTCATGCCCTGCAGTACTTGAAGCAGAAACCGGAGCTTTTGATAAACCTTCACCATACCTTTGCGAGTTAGCAAAGAAAAGAATGAATCTGAAACTAATTAATAAAAATACATAATTGTTCGTATTTAGTACCGGAGGTGTCTCTAATGAAAAAATATGTAAAACCAACCCTTGAATTCGTTGAACTCAGGCCGGAAGAAAGACTGGCCGCATGTGTATTTGTAGGACGAAACAAAGGGAGGAACTGTCCTCTGAACCGGACAGCCAGTTAATTCGGACCATGTTAAGGCCTGTCTCAAAAAGACAGGCCTGTTATCTGATTATGCTTACAGGAGAAATATCATATGTTGAATCTGAAAATAAGTGATATAAATATTGATATAATGTTTGACACTGATGATTTCAACAAGTCTGACGATACGGATTGTATAGCCAGTCGTTTTAAAGCATTCCTTTCAAAGCCTGCACAGGCAAATCCTGACATGACGGTATACTTGAAGCATAAAGACTATATACCTCAGCCTGAAGGCATTGTCTTATATGATGAAGGAATTAAGTGGACCAAAAACTATAATAATGCTTTTTATATGTCAATCAGTATGCATGACATAGCTTCAACCGAGATAATCTCACTGCTTGAGGTAAACAATAAATGGTCAAAAGCTTGCATAACCTGTATTAACGATACCTCAAAAAGTAGCTGTTCTATGGCTGTGCCGTTAAGTGAAATTCTCTTCCGAAACAGAATATTATTTTACGGAGGAATAATCCTTCATGCTTCAGCTATCAGGTGGGCGGGAAAGGGGATTTTGTTTTCAGCACCGGCCGGAACCGGAAAATCTACACAGGCAAAACTCTGGAAAAAACTGATGGGGGCTGAAATTCTAAATGACGACCGGCCTGCTGTAAGGATAGTAGACACGCAGACTAATATATACGGTACCCCATGGAGCGGTTCCACACCCTGCTTTTCAAATAGTAATTCGCCATTATCAGCAATAATACTATTGGAACAATCAGATGAAAATGTTATTAAGCATCTTTCGGTTGAGGCTGCGCTACCCCTTATTATGCCCAGATGCTTTCTGCCATATCACGACAGTTTGTTAATGGAAATGGCACTGGAAAACCTGGAAAAAATCATTGGGACATCTCCTGTTTACTTGCTGAAGTGTCGTCCCGATAAAGAATCTGTGGAGCTGGTATATAGATGCATAAGGTAGTAGAATTAAGTTCGGCTAGGATATTTCCATTAATTAATGAATTGCTTGATAGTGGATCAAGTGTACGCATTACTGTCACAGGCACAAGTATGTACCCTTTTCTACGTAATAGTGTCGATAGTGTAGAACTTTCTCATACTGATTTTAAAAACCTGCATCGTGGAGACATCATACTGGTTCATACCGATAATAAGGAGTATATCCTCCATAGGGTAGTAAGAAAAGAGAAGGATTACCTTTATATATGTGGTGATGCCCAAAAACACATGGATGGGCCAATATACCCCAGGAATATCCGGGCTCTTGTAACCGCAGTCTGGCGAGAGGGGAAGCGAATAAAACATGACAATTTCCTATGGAAGTTACTATCTTCAACTTGGCTTTATTTATTACCCTTCAGGGCTTTTATTATCAATGCATACTGGAAGCTAAAAGGCTTCAAATAACTCTTTGTGGGAGGACTTCAGTTGAAAACCCGCTTTGCAATTATAAGATGGATGCTAAGCCAGGTGAGACCCTTCGGTACTTCACTGTTTTTAGTTATAGCACTTGGAGCCATAATACCCCTAAGCGGAGTTGGCATGGCTATTGCTTCTAAAGAATTGATTGACTCTGCTTCAGCCGGCGAGTGGCAAAAAACTCTATTTTGCGCTGCTTTATTTATTGCACTCATACTTGTACAGGTAATCGTGCAGTCCGCCTCCTCTGTAATGTCTGTACGTATATCGGAATCAGTATCCAATAGTATCCGTAAAAACCTTGTTTTTCATATGACACAAGTTCAATGGTCAAACTTTTCAAAATACCACAGCGGAGATATATTAACCAGAATAATCAGCGATGTCTCTTCTGTTACAAATGGTATTGTAAATAGTTTACCAGGAATGCTTGCACTTGTGGTGCAGTTTCTGGCTGCTTTTATCACATTACTGGTGTTCGAGCCCGCATTAGCCATACTTGCTATTATTTTAGCTCCTTCTGCTGTATTATTCAGCAGGTTTCTTGGTCATCGCCTGAAACAGCTTCACACTGCTATACAAGAAACAGAAAGTGAATACCGTTCTTTTCTCCACGAAATTCTGCAAAATATACCTGTCATCAAAGCGTTCTGTGTCGAAAAAGAGTATAGCATTAGATCCGGCAGCATCCTGAGTAAAAAATTCGGGTTGATAATGAAGCGCAGCCGTATACAGGCAGCAGCAGGATCCATGATTTCACTCAGCTACTGGATAAGTTACTTTATTGCTTTTTTTTGGGGAGTTATGAATCTCTCAAAGGGCATCGCTACCTTCGGAACCCTCGCAGCTTTCCTTCAACTGGTAGAACAAATACAGACGCCCTTCTTTGAACTTTCAAATACACTTCCTCAGTTCATTTCCTCAATCTCCTCTGCCGACAGGCTAAGAGAACTCGAAAAGCTGGAACCTGAGAAAGTGAATTGCCCAATACCACCTTTACCTTCTGCTGGAATAATCGCAGAGAATGTTTGTTTTTATTATGATCAGAGCAAACCTGTTTTAAAGGATGTCTCCATAATAATAAACCGGGGCGAGATAGTAGGTATATCCGGTGCGTCAGGTGAAGGCAAGACCACCCTTATACTTATGCTGCTTTCACTTATTACTCCACAAAAAGGTCACATATATTTTGTAGATGAGTCGGGGAGGCGTATAGAAGCATCAGCAGATAGCAGGGCAATGATATCATATGTGCCTCAAGGCAGTTCCTTGTTCTCTGGAACCATAGCAGAAAATTTACTGGTAGGTAACCCGGCTGCTACTGATACAGAATTGGAAGCTGCCTTATGCTCAGCATGTGCCTGGGAATTTATAAAAGATTTACCCGAAGGTATGAATACAAAAATAGGTGAGCGGGGGCTGGGTCTGTCCGCAGGGCAGGCGCAGCGAATCGCCATCGCCCGGGCAATGCTCCGTAATGTGCCTGTTCTGATTTTAGATGAAGCAACCTCCCAGCTCGATATTGATACAGAAATTAGAATACTAAAGTCAATTAATACTTTAGATCCATCCCGCACATGCATTATTATATCCCACAGACCTGAAGCACTCAGGATGTGCCATAGGGTAGTAAGGCTGGAAAACCAGTGTATCAGTGAAACGAGAAGTGAAGTTACTTCAGATTAAGCCAGCGCAGAAGACCGGTACGCTCTTCAAAGGTCGCCAGGGATCTACGCGGATGTAAAAAGGCTGTCCTGACTATAGAAACAAAGTTCTTACGGCAGATATTGTAAAGCAACCTGTGCAGCCATGCCGCAGGAATAAGAAAAGGAGATCTACGTGCATAGGAATACCTTTTTCTCAACCTGTCTGCCGTTGGAAACAAAAATGATATATAATATTTTATTTTCCCGGACGAATTTTCAGAACCGTCGTAATTTACATATCTTAGTAGTGAGTTCCCTATATGCCTGCTGAAGTCTGTATGTCCATGGACTCCACCGGAAAGAATATCGTTTATAAATACTTCCAGATATGGATGGTCGGCGACCTCCCGGCAGAATAGCCCATTTGGCAACTCCATTCCAAACAACTTATGACAGGTAACAAAAACCGCAAATACAAATCTTTCTATACCAAATGCTTTTATATGGCTATATAAATAATCCCAGTCCAATTTATCCTTATAAGACTCTATAAAAATCACTATATCACATAACTGACGAAGTCCAAAACCATATGAAGCTATATGCTCTGCCAAATGCAGGAACATATATAACAAGCTATCATCTGATGAAAGCAGTAAAACAGGCATACCGTTTATTTGAGCCGGAGCTGTACTACTCCATATGCTCTTTTCAAAGCATTCAGCCGCCTTTAGGCTTTCATGGCTCATAAGCATATTATGCAGCTCTATTACCAGATCTGCATAGCGTAAAACTGTATGCTTGAAATCAGAGTCATCCTCTACGTAACCCATACAAAGAAGAAGATTTTTTGCCCTTTTCTTATGTTCATCACGCACGAGAATATCTACATCTGCCATAGTCCGCAATTCCGGCTGCGGATATAGCTCCCGGAGTACTATACCCTTTAATGCAACTACCGGTATCCCTGCATCATTAAAGCACCTGAACACTTCCCCCAATTTTTCCATATGCTGTATCTGTGTCATACCGGCAAAAAGGACTGCCCTCTCCCATTTTAACATAAGGTCTCTGTCAGGACCGTATTCGGGACTCAAATCCTTTACCGCAGGATACATTAAGGCATACACATCATGTGACACTGCTTGCTCAAATATGCTTTTCCAATCAGCTTCTCCGATTACAAAGTCCTGAGGTCTCTTCCCCCGTATCGCCAAAGAAAGAAGGTATACAAGTACTTGTTGGTCTATATCCATACAGCACCCCCGTATACCCATTTTATCATACTTTTCTGTCGTTTAAGCAGGGCCACATAAAAAAAGAACCCGAAAAGTGGGTTCTTTTGCTCATATTACAGATTAATTTTATTTCTCCGTCTTTCTTCAAGCACATTATCAAGAGCAGTAGCTTCATTAACAGCTGTCTCAAGCTTTTCAACCATTTCGGCTGTTTCTATACTCGACATTATCTGATGCCTGAACATATTGACGGTACTTTCCATATAATCAAGTTTTGCCGCTATCCTCTCGATATCTTTCTTCTCTTCCTTCAGCCTGTTTATTATTCTTTCATCCATTTCAATAAGATTTTTTATATCCTGAACTATATGAGGGTCGCTGGCAAAGTTCAACTTACGCATATTTGCATTTATCCTGTTTGCAATATCACCTACATCCATCTCACTTAGCTCTCTGCTCCTTTTGCAGAAGTTGACGGAAAGCTTTATATATGCCTGTACAAGGTTTAGTGTCTGCTCCACAATCCTTTCTTTAATAAAGCTGTGTTCTCCTTTAAAGAAAGAATTTACTATATCGGTTTTATCCTCCATTACTTTGCGGAGTTTTTGCAGATAGGTAGAACTGACATGCTTCTTGGCTTCGTTAGCCAGCCGTGAGCATGAAAAATTCAAATCCTGTATATTTCTTATCTTTTCCTTCCTGTTAAATTTCTCGTGAAAATCCTTGTTTAAGAGAGTTTGACCTACAAAAACAAGGTATAGAAAAATAGCAGGAACGTAAGTTATTGCCGTACTGGTGTTTAGTTCAAATGGTATAAGGGACTGGAGAACACCTACATCCAATACTGCCACCAGGGCAGCCGATATACCGGCAAACAACAAAAGCAGCCCCAGATTCCTGGGTTTAAAAATTGCACTCATAAACATCCTGAATTTCATAGTTATCCCTCATAAAAAGCCAGCTTAATTTATCGTGTTAGGTCTGGCAGATTTCAGTATTCAAAAATCCTAAATTGAAAAAGCGCTAGAAGTTAAGCCCTTATGGCGCTTAATTAAAGGCGCTTTTCAATATTATATACGTATTATATTAATTTATGTCTGCAAAAACTAAAAAATATTTATCTTTTTCAAAATAATTATTAATAATATTAATTAGTTGCTTTATTATCTGTTCTTTCCTTTACTTCAAAACCCTGCTCTCCGCCCAGCATTGCCTCTGCCCTTGCGCGCGCCCTATCTCTTGCAGAGTTCATGTCAAGTCTCTTTAGTTTCATATCCATATTAGTATCATTTAGTGATTCTATAGCATTTGCCCTTGCAGTTTTCTTGTTAACAAGGTCTCTTGCTCTATCCATACTTTCGTTCACACTACCGACTGCATTGTTCTTTGAGGTATATTTTGCATTTACAGAGTTTATGTTTTCCTTTAATGTAGCCATCTTAGCCTGGGATTTAAGAGTTTTTAATTCATTGAGTTTAGCGTTCATTTCAGACTCAAATATCTTATAATCTTCCCTTATCCTTGCAACATCGGACATAGCACTTTCGTAGGTAGCCTTATGCGTATCGAATACGGTCTGATACTCTTCTTCCTGCACAAGAAGCTCGATAAGCACATCTTTGTCTCCCTGCCTCTGAGCCGCTTCGATACGGGCTTTTATAGCATTAAGGTTCTTCTCTGCATTTTTCATTTCTATCTTAATCAACTCTGCATTTGTCTGAATTTCTATAATCTGATGTTCTGCTTCCTTTCTGGCCCTATCAATCTGATTCTTAATATCTTCAAAAAGTGCATCAGGATTTCTTTCTTCTATTCCTCCTACAAAGAGTCCAAAAAATCCTCTTATAACAGCACCTAATCTACTAAACAAACCCATAAAACTGCCTCCCCATTATTATTCTTATACAAAACCAAGAACATTGATTTATTTGAATATTTACTCTACATTAATAATTTATTATAAATACAGAACCTTGTAAATACATAAATATAAATTCTACAGACATTTTGCATGAACCCCTGGTAATTTATTTATACGCTTATTACAGGCTTTTGTCTGGTATGAAACAAATTTCCTATTCCCTAATTTCTGCAAATTCAAGTGAATCCTTATTATCCAGCCATTCTTTATACTTATCCGGCAACAAGTCCTTATCATCACATTCTCTGACAGCAAGCATGGTCATAAATTCAACTTCCTGAGTGCTCGGTCGGCATTTTTCTATCGCCCTATCCAGTATATCACCGGTAAGGACACTCCCCTCAGCTTCATCCTCATTTGCGAGCTCGTAGGCTTTTCTTACAACAGTTTCTATTTCCGCGCCTGTATAGCTTTCTGTTTTCTCAGCAAAAGGTAAAAAATCCGCAATGTCAGTTTCAAAGCCATACTTTTTTATCATAATCTTAAATATTTCTGCCCTTTCAGGTGCCTCAGGAAGAAGAATAGGTATCTTTTTATCAAATCTGCCTGCCCTTTTCAGTGCAGCATCAAGCAAGTCAGGTCTGTTAGTTGCTGCAATGAAAATTACTTTCCCTCTATTATTAGTATTACTGGTAAACTGCAAAAATTCACTGAATATATTTCTACTCACACCGCTGTCCCCACTCTCACCTCTTCTAAAGGCAGTGTCTATTTCATCGACAAAAACGATTACAGGCTGCTGTGACTGGGCTCCCAAAAGACATTTTTTGAAATTCTTCTCGCTCTCACCCACATATTGACCCAATATCCTTGACATATCTATCTTTACACAGTTAAACCCGCTGGATTTTGCCAGGGCATTAACCAATAAAGTCTTTCCTGTTCCAGATGGCCCGCATAATAGTATTCCCATGGGCACTCTTCTCAAATCTCCCTTTTTGATAGGGTTGACGATATTTTTTACAAGGTAGTTTTTTGCCATTTCCATGCCCCCTATATCCTCAAAACCGATTTCGGGGTAAATAAACTCTAAAACATCTCCATATTCCTTTTTTAGAACAGAATGCTTCTTCTCCTTAATGAATTCGAAACTTACAGGTACATCCTCAGCTTCCGCTTTTAGCTTTATATCTTTTATGGACTTCTTACTGAGTCCTGAAGACAGTTTCGCAAATTCGTCCGACGAAATATTTGACTTGACATTTTTGTCATTCAAAAGATACTCTATATACTCTTTTCTATCGGTTTCGCCAGGTAACTCAAC
Source organism: Clostridia bacterium (assembly GCA_026414765.1). NCBI lineage: Bacteria > Bacillati > Bacillota > Clostridia > Clostridia bacterium. The sequence continues at coordinate 53,623 of JAOAIJ010000010.1, forward strand.
CAATACAGGCTCGATTCTGTAAGAGGACTTTAAAGTTTCCCTGCTTACATCTGCAATATTGTCTGCAAGCATTATTATTGTACTTCCCACGTTGGATATCTTGGGATCCACAGACCATTCGCAAAGCCATATAAGGGCTGCCCTTTCTTCAAGAGACATGCTTCCTACATCTACGGCAGGAATTATCTTTTCGGCATGGTTTATAAAAAGTACCATTTTTGTACCTCTTAAAGCCATATCTATATAAGGAAATATCTTGGATGGAAGAGCATGAAGCAGATTTACAGCTTCATTTGAGGTAATCTTATGGAATTCTCTTTCCATACCAGGATCGATAAATGTAAGCCCATGGGAAATATCATAAAAAGCAACTATCCCAAAACCCCTCTGCTTAATGAATTCATCATAAAGAAATCTGTCTACATATCTGTAATTATCAACAAGGTCCCTTACATTGAAATATAAGAGGAACTCATGTGAAATACCTGCCTTATATTTGCTCAAAAATTCTTCATACCACATAGAAATTATAGCCTTGCCTCCCTAGTTAATTAATATAACGCTATTTATAAGTATATAACTAACGATCTGTCCATGTATTTATTATAGACTCGATATCTATAGTATATATTACTACTCTCTACATTGTTTGTCAATAAAATACTTCATATACAGTTATGACAATCCTGAACTTAAAAAAAAATTATGTATGAGGAGCCGGATTATATATAAATAATTTTTATCATATGGAGCTAAACTATAATATCATTAATTTCAGGAGGATTTTATGGAAACTACTACATTTACTGTTCCATCAATAACCTGCAACATATGCTCGGACAAAATTCAAGAAGGTTTAAAAACTCTAGACGGTGTCGGTAATATTTCCGTTGATTTGAAAACTAAAATGGTTAATGTTGAATATAACCCAAATGATGTACAACCTCAGGATATAAGAAAAAAGGTTTCAAGCCTGGGCTATGAAGTGGTCCAGTGACAAAAGTACATGCTCATGCATGTACTTTTGTCACTGTGAGAGGTGAGCAGTAACAGCTATCACATCACTTGACTTATCCACATCATTTCCTATTTCCGGATATTCCGAAACAAAAACCCTTGCTTTGATTCCTGACAATTCAGAAAACTTTTTTTCCATCTTATCAATAGTCAGCCTTCCCATAGCAAACTGAGCTGCAAAGCCAGGACTTACTATGGTAACCATTTTCAGGGGGTTTTTCCGCGCTTCTAAAAGCTTACTGGCTAAAGCATAGCCCTTTTCAATTATTTGAGGATTAAGATAAAAAATATTCCCTCCTGTGAACGTTCCTTCTTTTACCTTTATGTAAGTCCTTTCAAATTCAGGATATTTAGATATATTAATACTTTTTTCCACTATAGGGTAGCAAAAGTCTGCACCCATATCCCTGGCATTAAAAATAAAATCCTTTACCGCATCTGCAGTAATCAACGGTATGTCGCAGGAACTGATGAGTAGCGGCATCTCCTTCCCCAGATACTTTACTCCTGCGATTATATTATCCACTATCAGGCCTTCAGGGGCAATAACTGCATCTACCTTATCCTTAAGCACGGTCTCCAGTTCATCTACATTACCAACAACTACTATTTTCTTTATGTATTCAACATTCCTAAAAGCATCTACAACATAATCAATCATAGCTCTGCCGTTAATTTTTAGTAAAGCCTTATTGACAGTATCATTCCATTTGTGCGTACCGTGATCACTGGCAAGTATTATTACATTCAGCATTAGCCCTACCCTTTCCCCGTTTAAAATATTAAGAGAGGTGTTTTTCACCTCTCTTAATATTTTAAGTCAAATTATGCTTTTTTATTGAATTAATTATTATTTCTTCCTGTCTTCTTATATGTTTTTGCGCTACAGTCTCTGCAATTTCATTATTTTTAGCCGATATGGCCTCAATAATATCCGTATGCTCCTTAATAATATCCTTGGGGCTGCTGTAATCCTTCAGGTAAATAACCCTGAACCTATGGATTTGCTCTCTTAAATTGCTGGCTATCTGAATTAGCTTGTCATTCCTGGAGGAGCGGTAAATAATATCGTGGAATTCTACATCCTTTTTAATAGTCCCTTGAAGGTTGTCCTTTTCCATGTAGTTAACAAACTGCATATTTACATGCTTTAACTCCTTGAGCTCTTCCTCTGTTATTCTCTGTGCAGAAAGTGCTGTTGCCAGACCATCCAGTGTTGCCCTCACCTCAAGCACATCCATTATATCCTTTACAGAGAGATCGGCAACTTGTGCACCCTTCCTCGGAACCATGTTTACCAAACCTTCAAGTTCCAGCTTTCTTATGGCTTCCCTTACCGGAGTCCTGCTCACACCCATCTTCTCCGCGAGCTGGACTTCCATCAACCTTTCTCCCGGCTTTAGTTCCCCTACTATAATTGCCTCCCTTAATGTGTTGAATATTACTTCCCTTAAGGGTTTATAATCGTTTAAATTTACTTTTGAAAGTTTTCCCGCCATATTTTTATCTCTCCTCACTTATAGTTAAGACTTTGCAGCTTGAATCTGCATCCGTTTAAATATCTGGGATTACTCAATCATTCTGTTGAAAATCGCCTGTACTAAACTAAAACTTCCAGACTGGCATATCATATCAGTTATTTACTGTACGGATTTAGTCAGAAAGCAGTCCCAATTACTTTTCTTAATTTCTATATAGGCTTTTTCAGCCGATTGGCTATTGTCAAATATACCGAACACAGATGGCCCGCTGCCACTCATCATACTCCCCAATGCCCCCAGTGCCAACAGTGCTTCCTTTATCCTCTGAATTACGGTATATTTAGGGATAGTGACAGTTTCCAGTACATTTACCATATTAGCCGCCAGATAATGCTTATCATGGTTTTTTATGCTATTTATAAGTAGTTCAGTATCAGGCCTCTGACTTATAGTATCCAGCCTGAGATTTTTATACACCCATGGTGTAGATACTCCTATCTTAGGCTTTACAAGCACAATATGTGTTTCCTGTAGAGCGGGCAGCTCCGTCAATACTTCTCCGATACCTTCAGCCAGCATCGTTCCCCCTTTTATACAATAAGGAACATCCGCTCCTATCTGTTTCCCCAATAGCATCATTTCCGCTTCGTTAATACCAAGATCAAATATTTTGTTAATTCCCTTTATCACAGAAGCCGCATCAGAACTTCCTCCGGCTAGCCCTGCTGCAACAGGAATATTTTTGTTAATTCTTATCTTTATTCCACCCTTTATGTTATAATTATCTACAAGCAATTGGGCAGCCTTATAGGCTATATTATCACAGTTTTCCGGAACCCATGGGCAGCCGCACTCTATACTGATCCCATGATCCGTCTGCTCAATAAATATATCATCATACAAATCTATTGTCTGCATTATCATTTTTACTTCGTGATATCCATCAGGCCTCTTTCCTACAACATCAAGAGATAAGTTTATCTTAGCCCTGGCCTTTAATTGAATCATTTGCATAACTATACTCCCCTAATTAGTTACGTATATTATATACAAAAAACATAATACTTTCAACAAAAAGTGCCTGAAATCTAAATTTCAGGCACTAAAATCCCACTTATTATTAATTTTTAGTACATTGTGCAAAATATTATCTTAATCATTTACCGGTTTATATCCTTCTTTTAGGAATAACCAATTGCTGTCCGGGATATAGGATTTCTCTGTCATTTATATTGTTTGCTCCCCTTATTTCTTCTACCGTTGTATAATACTTCTTTGCAATGTTCCAGAAAGAGTCTCCGGGCTTTACAAAATAAATAGTAATACTTGGCTGGTTTTCGATTAACCTTTCGTCTACAGGCAATTCATTCACTTTTACTACTAATGGTATTTCATTATGACTGACGACTTTCGTATTTATACTCATAACCAGTCTGATTTCAACTTCATTGCTTGAAACCATACTGTAATTACAGTGCTCAACATCCAGGCCCACATCGCACGCCATATCCTGATTTATACCTTTTACATCCATAGTGTGCTTAAAAGGTACTTCCTGGTTACTGCAATATACAGGCTGTTCTTCACTATTAGCCAGATAAAGTATATTGTTGTCCACAACACCTTCTACAACTATCTTATCATCCAGAACTTTTACTTCAGATACAGAAGGTTTACTCAAGACATTAAATACCTCTGATATTTCCGGGCTTCCTTCCTGCATGGAAATAGTATCCTTAAGAATTATCTGTCCCTTATTCTCTGCTACAGTTTCTTCTACTCTAAAAGGCTCCTTGTCAAGATTAAGCCTTATCTGACGGCTGTAAGCGTCATCAACCATTTCAATATTCTTCTTGTTGAATCCTGACGCAGTAACCTTTAATTTCACTTCCCCGGTTAGTATCCTTAACTCGCCGTCACTATCTTCTGCTGGTTCAAATCTGGCATCAGTAATTCGGAAATCTACATCACAGGTCGAGTAGTCGTTAGCTCCTGTCAGATCGACTAACTGCGTGAATGGTAATTCGTGCTCCATATACTGGATACTGTTATTCTCATCATCCCCTGTATAAAGCGTAGATACCAGAAGCTCTCCTTTGGTGATAATCTTATTATCACTTACCTTGTAGTCTTTACCTATAATTTTAATATCATTTCTTAAAACTTCCCGTATAGTCGGTTTTCCTGCCGGTACTTCCATACTCTCTTGCAGGGAAAACTCCTCTGTACTTTCACCTAATGAGCTGTTTACTCTCACATTGCTTTTTAATATCTGGACTTCATCACTATCTCCAAAGCCGCTTATAACACTCTTTTCAATTTCATCAGTTACTTTTCCCGTTACTTTAACAATGGCTTTTACATTTATTTTACGCCCATTTAAAATCTCATAATCTATATGTTCTAATTCACACTTTACCCTACCGCTCATTCCAGATCTGGCACTAGGAATATCAAGGCTGCACATAAAGCTGGTATTGGTATTTATGCTTTTAATACTCCTGTCTTCATCATCGGACACATAGAGTATCTTGTACTGAATTGCCCCATTAACCAGTACCCTGTCCTGTGAAATGTCAGAGTTGTATGAATAAATGTCTCCGTCTAAGAGTAGTATCCGGTCGACATCCGGCTTAACATCGGGTACGATTATATCATTTTCAACAACAGTCTGTGTTGAATCTTCACCAATTACCTGATTAATTCTTATAGAGTCCCTGATAAGTTCAAGCGACATTTTACAATCCTCCCCCTGCTTTATATATGAAACGCACTTCATGCGCGGCTTCGCCTTCTTTTGAAGACGCTGGCTACGAACTATGGAACGGGCTTTCCTTCTCTTTGTCCCATTGCCTATCGCCTATCACCTATTGCCTGCGACTATATTGTAGTATATATATATTGACAAGGTCAGGGAAATATGACTAACTTAAACCCGTAAAATTATTATGAGTAAAAACACTGCATATGCTTTTTACTTATTGCCAAACAAAGAGAGTTAATAGTATATGGTTTCAGAAAAATTAAAAAGCCAGGTAATCACCTGACTTTTTAACCAACCTTTTAGAAAAGGGGTCTAACTGGTTTCATTTTGTATAATAAGTTAATCTTACTTTGTCCATTGGCGCAATCTTCTACCCTAACACTATCAGCTAACCTGTATCCTTTTATTATCCTTGCATACAACAAGTTCAACAGCTTTTGTCAGTATGTCAGTATAGCTATAAGATACTCTTCTAGTTGCTTCATAATCGTTTTCAAACTTTACTATGAAGATGCTGGGATAGGTGTTTTCAAGGACTCCTTCTCTAATAAATGCCTTTTTCCTACCTTTATTGGCTTTTAGTTGAACTTTTTGACCAATGCAGGTTTCTATGTCTTTCCTTATTTGGGTCAGGTCATTCTTTCCTATCATTGAATCACCTCATCTTCTGTTTGCAAGTATTATATCACAAACTTTAGTGCTTGTCAAAAAAATTTAAATATTATAACAGGGGAAATTAAATTATGTCAAGTATTATTTTTGAAATACTAATTATTGTACGGTTCCAAAGGAAATCCATTCCTATATTTCCCGCGCGTTTCTATCCCACCTATCCCTTCTGCTCCTGTTATCGTATTGCTGATAACATCAGACGGTTTAAGCACTTTATCTATGCCTGAAAGTGCCACCTTCTGACAGATAAATACCGGATCAAGTGCGTGTATAAGTACTCTGTAAGGTGCACTGGCATAGTTTGCACCGGCTTTTAGTATAGCATTGTACATTGACTGGCACGCTCCTGCAAAAATAACCAGACTGTCAAAATCAGGCTCATACCTCCTCGCTTCTCTAACTGCTTCAATGTAATACTTTGAATTCCTATAGTTATCTATGTTGGAATAGTTGTTATCTCCCTTAATAACACTATCATGGCCTGTTAAGACAAGGATATCCGGTCTATGCCTCCTAAGGAGGTCATAAATTTTTCCCGGCTGCTCACTTTCAGGTATAAACTCTCCTATAACATCCAAACCAAATTTTCTATATTGATTTAAACAATTCTCTAAATAATCATTATCTCCATCAACGTGTAGTATCTTACCCGACCTGGAAAATTTCCGGGCATTGTCTGTCGGAGTGTTTCTATAATATAATTTTTTTGAGCCACCTCTATATCTTGCCATATGGTTTGATGTTTGAATTTCCCTGCATTTCCTGCTTACAATCGAATTAATCCTCGAGTTATACTCTGTTACATTTTTATCATCCAATACGATCAGATCTGACTCAGGGGCATCTGCTTCAATTCTATAACTGATACCTTTAAGTATGATCACCCTTTCCCCGTTTAGCTCCCTGATATCGGTAACTTTGAAATAGACATCGCCGCCATAGGATTTCCTAGCTACAATATCTCCGACTTTCAAATCCCCCATCCTGTCACCTTCCTTCATTCAATATTTCGTCTGCTACATAATATGTCTGAAAGACCTGTAATGTGAGAAAATGAGTATTGATTAACAGCAATGCTAAACGTTATAATAACATTTAGAGCGTAATTCTTTACGCGGCATAAGGTTGCAGGTAAACGGAAAGAGATGATAACAGCGCATTCAGCTGCGCTTGAAAGGAAGTATGTATTATGCTTACTGATATTGAAATCGCTCAGGGTTGCAAAATGAAACCGATAGCAGAAATCGCTGGAGGTTTGGGAATACAGCCTGACGAACTGGAGTTATATGGTAAATACAAGGCTAAACTTACAGATGATTTATGGAAAAGAATAGAAGGCAATAAAGATGGAAAGCTTGTTTTAGTAACCGCTATAAATCCAACACCTGCCGGTGAGGGAAAAACTACCACTACAGTAGGTTTGGGACAGGCAATGGCAAGGATAGGTAAAAAGGCCATTATAGCACTTAGAGAGCCTTCCTTGGGTCCTGTTATGGGTGTCAAGGGCGGAGCAGCAGGAGGCGGATACTCACAGGTTGTTCCTATGGAAGATATAAACCTTCATTTTACCGGTGACATGCATGCTATAACGACAGCAAACAACCTGTTGTCAGCAGCGATAGATAATCATATCCAACAGGGAAATTGTCTGGGTATCGACCCTAGGCAGATTATTTGGAAAAGAGCTATGGACATGAATGACAGATCACTGAGAAATATAATCGTCGGTCTAGGGGGTAAAGCTAACGGTACCCCGAGGGAAGATGGTTTTAACATAACTGTGGCATCTGAGGTAATGGCTATATTATGTCTCGCTTCTGACCTAATGGACTTAAAAAAGCGCCTCGGCAATATAATTATAGGATATAGCTATGGTGGAAGCGCAGTTACCGCCAAAGACCTTAATGTAGACGGTGCAATGACTCTGCTGCTTAAAGACGCTATAAAACCAAATCTGGTTCAAACGCTGGAAAATACACCAGCTCTAATGCATGGTGGGCCTTTCGCCAATATTGCTCATGGGTGTAATAGTGTAGCCGCTACCAAACTGGCATTGAAGCTGGCCGATTATGTAATAACAGAAGCAGGGTTCGGGGCTGATCTTGGTGCAGAAAAATTCTTTGATATAAAATGCAGATACGCAAACCTCAAGCCTGATGCAGTAGTTCTTGTAGCAACTATCAGAGCTTTGAAATACAATGGAGGCCTAAAGAAGGAAGATTTGAAGAAAGAAAACCTTGATGCTTTGAAGAAGGGCTTCGTAAATTTGGAAAAACATGTAGAAAACCTGAGAAAGTTCGGTGTACCGCTTGTAGTTGCAATAAATCATTTCGATACAGATTCGGAAGAGGAAGTAGAATACATAAAAAGCAGATGCAATAGCATGAATGTAGAAGTAGCTTTCTCCCAGGTTTTTGCAAAAGGCGGTAATGGCGGTATGGAATTGGCTGAGAAGCTTGTGAATATTATTGACACCACTGCCTCAGACTTCAAGCCCCTTTATGATGTCAATCTTTCTATAAGAGAAAAAATAGAGATAATTACCAGGGAAATATACGGTGGCAGGGGCGTAGTATTAACCGCATCGGCTGAAAAAGCTATTAGGAAAATTGAAGAGATGGGTATGGACAAACTGCCTGTCTGTATGGCAAAAACCCAATACTCATTATCTGATAATGCATCACTCTTAGGACGGCCGGAAGGTTTTGATGTTACGGTCAGAGAGGTAAGACTATCGGCAGGTGCAGGATTTATAGTAGCCCTGACAGGGGAAATAATGACCATGCCGGGTTTACCGAAAATTCCTGCTGCCGAAAAGATAAATATTGACGAAAATGGAGTAATTACAGGATTATTTTAGAGATTATGAGCAGAGAACCTTATCTTTTTGATAGAGGTTCTTTTTGTTTATAAGAGCCTAAAAAAAGCCACTCTTTTCCCGAAGAATATCTACTTACAAATGTATCCCGGTACTGATAACATATTACATATTACTTTAAATGGAGGCAATCCTATATGAAAAAATATATAATGACCAGGTTTGTTATTCTTCTGGCCTTTGTTATGCTTTTTACAGCCGGATGCTCACCTGCTAGCCCTGAAGAACCGGAATCAAGCTCAACAACTGTAGTGAGTACTGATAAAATCGAAGCAGCCGCACCTGCCATGGAACAAGAATCTGAAACTACACCCCCCTACTATCCAACTACAGAGTGGAAAAAATCATCACCGGAAACTCAGGGAATGGATTCTAACCAGCTGACAAAAGTATTTCATGATATCAAGAATAAGGAGCTTCCCTTACACAGCATCATTATTATACGGAATGGCTACATAGTTGCAGAGGCATACTTTGAACCATATACAATAAGTTCAAAACACAATTTATATTCCGTAACTAAAAGCCTTACGTCCACACTGGTTGGTATCGCTATAAATGAGGGCTATATTAAAGGAGTAAACCAAAAGGTCATTGATATTTTCCCTGATATAAAAATCGAGAAAAACGATTTAAACACAGAAAGCATCACCATAAAAGACTTACTCACCATGTCGGCGGGACATACTGAGGATTATGTCGGACATACGTATAGCAGCATGAACTGGCCTCAGGATTTTTTCAACCTGCCTTTCAGCTTCAGACCCGGAGAAAAGTTTTTATATGACAGCAGCGCTTCTCATTTACTGGCAGAAATAATATACAAAACAACCGGTAAGAAACCTGAAGAATATGCTAAAGAACATATATTTACTCCCCTGGGAATAACGGATTATAACTGGGAAATGCTTAATACAGGGATTAACACCGGAGGCTGGGGACTTCAGCTCAAGCCAAGAGATATGGCAAAGTTCGGTTACCTATTCTTAAAGAAAGGAAAATGGGAAGAAAAGCAGCTTGTGCCAGAAGAGTGGGTTAAAGAAGCTACCTCAAAACACATTGAGAGTTATTGGGGAGATAACAAGGGTGACAATTACGGGTATCAGTGGTGGATGAATCCCTACGGTGGATACAGAGCTGACGGCTATGCCGGCCAATACATAGTGGTTATGCCTGAGTACAATTTGATTACGGTTTTTACAGGAGAAATGAATAATGAAGAAAGAGCTGAACCCTTCAGATATATGAAGGAATATATTCTTCCGTCAGTAAAATCAGATATCCCCCTGAAAAAGAATGCGGCAGCAAATCGAGCTCTAGGTGAAGCAATAATGCGAGCAGAAGAACCTTGAGTTTATTCTTTGCAACTTTATGAAGATAAGCGGATTCTCCCGGTATTTCCAGTTCAGGAGAATCCGCTTTTTACATCAGCAGCTCATATTTATCCATAAATTTTTTATGATACTCTATTTCATCTACTACCTCCTGGAGTTTTGTTACATATATTTTTTCCGACCAGCTCCTCTTGCTGTTATAGTACTTGTTTACAACCCTCCAGAATTTTTGTGGAAATTGAAGCATAATCTTCATTACATACATTTCATCATCAGTTATTACCTCTGCAGTTCTGTAGCTATCTACTATCACTTTAGCTTCATAAATATCCCAGTTGCATTTTCTCATTTTTCTCCTAATTAAGTTAGCCAGGTCATATATCTTCAGCTCAAAACAGCAAAAGTCAAAGTTTATTAAGTAGTATTTATCAGAGCTGTAAATAATGTTATGGTGTGTAAAATCATGATGGCATAACAATCCTTCGCTTTTTGTAGCCGCTACCAGTTCATCATATTTTGATAAGCTTATCATTTGTATAGCCTGCTCTCCGAGTGTATTAAAATAGTTAAAATAATCAAGGAACATGTAGTCAAATTTGCTTCTGCCTTTTCTTGCCACCTTTCTAAGCTTTTTTATCTCATCTAGTCTTTTTCCGAAGTATGAGGGGAGCTTTCCTAGTTCATCCCGGGTTTTACTCCCTTCCGGTGCTAAAAAACCTCTGGAGGCACTATGCAGGTTTGCAAGCAGTATTGAAGCGTTAATAATATCTTTTCTATTATCAAAACTGCATTCTACCCCTTCTATAAAATCACTGACAGTAAAGTTACTGCCGTCAACTTCTATATATGGAAGTCTATCTGTCGTACACAAATACCTATCTATATTTCTGAAACCTTTCACATATAAATGCTCTTTCACACCATGCGTAAATAATATCCTTTCCCCTGCCAAACTGTTTTTCCGCAGCAGCTTCTTTCCCCTCTGGGTATTTAAAATGAAAGCATCCTTGTGGGGAGTTATACTTTTTATGTCCAAGTCATACTTAGCGGCAATATCCTTATCTATATCCTGCATATTGACCTCCACTTGTGCAGCAAAACTGCTTAAGGCTAAGGTTGAGATTAAGCCTGTAAAGATATAAGCTGCCAATGTCCAGTATTGATTATTAAGTAATTCCACGCAACGCATTAATTTATTAATAACAACCCTAAAACCATATTATAGAAGCTGTTTCAAAATTGGTAAAATGCTAATAGTAATGAGTCGCTTGACTATCCACTATGTATTTGAACTTAATCTTAATCTCAACCTGCACATATTTGTGTGCATTATAAATATATGCCGCGAGTATTTTCCCTAGAAGAGCAAAATTGCAACGCAGATCTGCTCTTCTTACAATTAGTGCTAAGAAGCCTTTATTTGCAAACTCTCATCCGGAGCCCTTGATAACCGCTGCACAAAAAGATTTACACAACGAATAAACTGTATAAATAAAGTATGCGCTAAAGACAGATAATAGCGGAAGCAAAGGAAAAGCATACCTGTCAAAGGCCATGTATACACAATGTACAGCATTAAAATACAGTATTACGGATATTGGCAGGACGTACTTATGTATTTTGTTGAAGAGCAGTAGAGCAATCCCCAAAAATCCCAATAAAATAATGTAGTGGTGTGCCAATACGAAATACCGGCTTATACCAAAAAACTGTTTCCAGTAAAACGCACTATTCCAGAGATAGAAGGTTTTCCCTAATATAAACCACCTTATGTATCCAAAAAAGTCCCTGTTAAGTTCAGCTTTTATCCTATCTTTTGCAACACTGACTTCTATTCTATTCGTTTCATACGCATTTCTACCCAGTTTGTAATATACAATATTTTCAGGTGTTTGCTTATAATCGACATATGTGCCCTGGAGCATAGGATTACCGCTTGATGCCGCAAGCGGTATAAACTCTCCATATTCCCGGTAGTTTCTCAACCACCATGGCGACATTATTATTGAAAATACCGCCAACATCACCGCACCATACTTAATTATTTGAGTCACCTTCATTTTAAAGTTCACAAGCAGATAAAAGAAGAAGAGTATAGGATATAGTGCAACCGTAGGCCTGCATAGTGTTGCAGCTGTCCAGATCAATCCCAGAATAGTAACTTTCATGTATCCGGGCTCACTTAAAAACCTTAGTGATAGGTAAATTAACAGGCATAACAGCATGGTAAAAACTGTTTCCGTCAGCATATATCCGACAGTAATAATGTTAGGAATGTAAAATGCCATAAGAAGGGCAGCTATTAAGCCGGTTACCTTATTAAAATAAAATTTAGCCGTCAGATATACCAATATAATAGTTATACAGCTTAGGACAGCTTGAATAACTCTCACGATTTGCAGACTTGCTAACCCATATCCGAATATTTTGAATACAGATGCAAGAAACATCGGATACAATGGCATGATAAATACTGTGGGCTCATTATAATTGTGAAAGGTGAAAGTACCCCTTTCTGCAAGAACTATTGCACTTTTTATATAATTTATATCATCACTGCCCAGTGTCAGTAAATTTTTGTATCTGGCAATCAATACAAGCTTTATTACCAGAGATAATCCTACTAATATAGCAAGGATACAATTTGAATAATTTTTCTTAAACATAAAAAACCCCATATTCAGATATTAGATAGCTGAGCCAAAATAAGCCCATTTCTCTTTCTAAATAAAGGTTTTCTAAAAATAAAAAAAATATTCAAATTGTGGAAATATTTTAGTTGCCTACTATTCTCTTATCTAAACTATTAAGAAAGTATCCATTCATATATAATCTATATAAACGCTTACAAAAATTTTTATCAAAAAACAAAGGCCTTTTTTCTTCTTCCAAAATATCATTTATAAACTTAAATTTGCTGGTAGTAAGTGAATTATAATCTCTAACAGATATTTTTCCTTCTAATGTTTGTTCCTGACATATTTCAAGAAATTTCACTGTTTCCCTGATAAGTCTGTCCATCAGGTAATCCATTTTATCACTTCCTTTCATATGAATCTTACACACCAAAGCCAAGATTTTTATTGTTTTGTCTCCTGGGCTAACTAAAGAGGAACTTGAGAGAAATTGTTTACTGGTAACTTGGGAGTTAAAAAAAGGGCGCTGACAACCTCCCCCTTATATCTATTTATCTATTTTTAGTTATCAGCGCTGATTCATAAACTAAACTTTTAATCACCTATGTTTATGTTATTATAAATGAGAAAAATTGTCAATATATGGTATATTAAAATCATGTTATATTTCTATTACATTTTTCTACTAATTTCTATTCCATTATATACCATATTATTGCTGACTTATTATTTATTTTACATTTTTCGATTATATATAAAAGCAGGCTGAAGATGTTCAGCCTGCTTTTATTATTAATAAACTTTTATCACTATGCCTGTCCTGCAAGCTTTAATAGATTTTCCCATCTCTTGTCTACTTCAGTCTGGATTTCTTCAATCATGTATTCATTTCCAGCTTTGAAGAGGTGTTTGAATCTACCCTGAACCTTCAAGAAATCTTTAATAGGAAGCTTGTTCTTTGGTATATAGTTAACTATATACTTACCATCAATTACTTCGTATAATGGCCAGAAACAAGTTTCTACAGCCAGCTTGTTCAATTCCATCAAGTCAGGAGTATTGTACTGCCATCCTCTCGGACATGGAGCCAATACGTTCATAAATGCAGGTCCTTTTGTATATATAGCCTTTTCAGACTTTTCATATAGATCTTTCATGTTTCCAATTGCAGCTGTCTGGCAAACATATGGAAGATGGTGGTTAGCCATAACCTCTGTAAGGTCTTTTCTCCACTGCTGCTTACCTGGAATCTTCTTTCCTGCAGGTGATGTTGTTGTATCTGCATATTTAGGAGTTGCTGAGGATCTCTGTATACCAGTGTTCATGTATGCTCCATTGTCATAGCAAACATAAACCATGTCATGTCCTCTTTCCATTGCACCAGATAATGACTGCAAGCCTATATCATAAGTTCCGCCGTCACCACCGAAGGCTATAAATTTAGTTTCCCCTTCAAGCTTACCTCTCTTTTTCATCGCAACGTAAGCCGCTTCTGCTCCGGATACCGATGCAGCTGAGTTTTCAAAAGCGTTATGAATAAATGAATCCTTCCATGCAGTGTATGGATAAAGGAAAGTTGTAACTTCCAAACATCCTGTTGCACTTCCTATAACAGCATGGTCTTCAGGTTTTAATGCTCTTAATATCTGTCTGACAACTACAGGAGCACCACAACCTGCACACATTCTATGTCCACCGGTAAGTCTTTCCGGCTTTTTTGCAGCTTCCTTCAAATTATAAGCCATTAGTGCACCTCCTATTCTCTTACGCCCAGGTAGTTGTATACTGACTCAACCTTACCTGTGCTTGCGATTTTTAATAATTCATCATATACAAACTCAATGGTTTCTGTCTTAACGTCTCTTCCACCCAAACCATAGATATAGTTAACAACCTTAGGTCCGAATACACCCTTTGCGTAAAGGGCACTTGTTATTTCTGTAAATAATGGACCTGCAGCAGCATTGAAGCTGTCACACTTATCCATTACAGCTATTGCTTTAAACTTTGACAATGCAGCAACTATTTCATCTACAGGGAATGGTCTGAATACTCTTGGCTTAATTAAGCCTATCTTTTTACCCTGTGCTCTTAACTGATCAACAACGTATTTTGCAGTTCCTGCTGTTGAGTTCAGTATTACAGCAACTACTTCTGCATCTTCTGTCTTATACTCTTCAAACAGGCCGTATTTTCTTCCTGTCATTTTTTCAAACTCAGCTGATACTTCAAGAATAACTTTTTTAGCATTCATCATTGCCTGAGCCTGCTGTCTCTTATGCTCAAAGCAGTGTGTGAAGTGATCCAAAGGACCAACAGCTATAGGAGTTTCTTTATTCAAAAGATAATTTTCAGGCTTGTATTCTCCAACAAAAGCCTTAACCTTATCGTCTTCTACCAATTCAATATTTTCAACAGCATGGGAAGTGATAAAACCATCCTGGCATACCATAACAGGAAGCATTACATCAGGATGCTCACCGATTCTGTTTGCCATAAGCATATTGTCATATGCTTCCTGGTTGTTTTCACTGTATAACTGAATCCAACCTGAATCCCTTGCGCCCATTGAATCACTGTGGTCATTGTGTATATTCAGCGGACCTGAAAGAGTTCTGTTTACACATGCCATAACTATAGGTAATCTTGAGCATGCAGCGATATAAAGAATTTCCCACATAAGTGCAAGACCATTTGCTGATGTAGCAGTCATTGCTCTCGCACCTGCTGCCTGTGCACCTACACAAGCTGACATAGCACTATGTTCTGATTCTACTGCAACAAACTCTGTATCAACAGCACCATCTGCAACAAAAGTTGAGAAGTACTGGGGAACTTCAGTAGATGGAGTTATCGGGAAAGCCGCAACTACATCAGGATTTATCTGCTTCATGGCAACGGCCATAGCTTCGTTACCACTCATTCTTTCTCTAATAGCCATTTATTAATTCCCTCCTTAAAATTCATTTAAGCCCCCGGCATCTGTATCAATCCGGATTACTTGCTTTCTTCTATAAAATCAATAGCCTTGAATGGGCATGCCTTTACACATACTCCACAGCCTTTACAATGATCATAATCAAAACCTGTCATGGCACCTTCTTCATTAACTAAAATTGATGAATCAGGGCATACGGGGAAACATAACAGACATTGTTTGCATTTTTCCTGCAACCAAACAGGCTTCATTGAACGCCAGTCACCTGTCTTAAAAAGATGTGCATTACCAGCATAAGGTATTGTACCACCTTCGGTAATATCCTTCCAAGTTACATCAATAGAAACAGTTTTTAACTCCTTTTTGCAACTCATAACCCTTTCACCTCCTGCATTGACCTTTCAAGAGCTTTAACATTACCTTCTACAACTTCAGGTTTCTTTGCAAATTTATGTTTAAAGGAATCAACCATATCTTCCAGGAATTTCTTCTCATCCATAACACCGCTAACTTTTACTACAGCTCCAAGCATCGGAGTATTTGGGAAGTATTTGCCCAAAGTTTCTATGGAGATTGTTCTTGCATCTATTGTACAAATTTTTCCTTTATATCCTTTCAATAAAGGCCTTACTTCTTCCGGTGTTTTAGTAGTGTTTATTATAATTGCACCTGATTCCTTCAAACCAGCTGTAACATCCACAGAAGTAAGAAGTGTATCATCAACAACTACAACAAACTCAGGTTCATAAATATTACAGTGAATTGTCAGCTTCTCGTCACTTATTCTGTTATACGCAGTAATAGGTGCACCCATTCTTTCTGAACCGTATTCCGGAAAACCTTGAATATACTTTCCGGTATTGAACGCTGCATCAGCGAGTAACAATGATGCAGTTTTTGCGCCTTGTCCACCTCGTCCATGCCATCTAATCTCAACAACCTTGCCCATGTGGTAAACCTCCTCTTTATAATTAAATATAATGTTGCTATTGGTCATATTAGTTATAATGCAACAGCGGAAAGGATTGGCTGATTTAAGAAACTTTCAGGTTATATGTAAAAATCATGAAAGTATTCTTATATACAACATCAGGGAATCAGTCATGTTTACATCCTTACCTGAAAATTAAAAATAACTGACTAACCAGACAACAATGTTATTTTCACTCAAATAAAAGTATACTTCCTTGTTTATTTTTTGTCAAGCCACGAAGCATAAAACACTTATATATAGGGAACAATAGGTAGTTAAATTGTTCTTTGTATACAAGAAAAGACTATCGCCCTTTTGCAAGCGTAAAATGAAGGTTTATATATTTAGAAAATTAATCCATAAAGTATCAGCATAGTCTGCCACATAAAAAAGAAGCCAGTATTGCATACTGGCTCAGACCTCTAGATTAGGAAGTCAATGATTGTGTGTAATCAGTTATGACTTCAGATGCTAAAAATAACTTTGAATACTACCAGCAGTATTATTCCGGGTATTCCTAAAAATCCTACTATCAAAGCAGATACAACATTTAAAGCAATATGATAGTTGAATACACCACCAATAAGGTTTATAAAAAGCAGTACTATCCCGCCTATTATTGCATTATAAAGCAGTTTAACCAATATCTTCATAGGATATATACACATTCTCCCCAATAAAAATAAAATAATTATTCCAATAACATATGCAAATAGAACACTTAACTCTATAGCCATAATTATATATATATACTTGGCCAAATATTTATTACAAAAACCATAATAAAAAAGGTTGACTAAATCAACCTTTTTTTCAGTAACTTAAGTGATCTCTACCATATATTGATTCAGCTGTATCCAGGGAATCCAGGCGTATACCTTTTTCCTTTGCCTTTTTTATATAGTACTCATATCTTACCTGGCAAGCCTTAATTTTATAAGTGTAATAATCTACAAGCTCTTGCTCGTCTGCATAATTAAAATTAATATTTGCGTATATCCATTCACTTTTTGCGTCTCTTATATTCTCTACAATTTCGAGATTTTCACAGGCCTGATCCGAAGAAATGATTTCGCTTTTTTCCTTAACTGATAAAAGCCTGATAAGCTTACCGAAAAAATTAACTTTTCCAAGCTTTATATTGATGTTTTTTTGTGCATTTATATACATGTAAATTCTCCTTACACTTTCTAAATGTCATACATTCTAAGTATAAGCAGAATTTACCCTTTTTATACATCATTTTGAATATTTTGGTAATCAATTTAGTTACTATATACTTTGAAACCTTGAACAAATTTTCCCCTTGCTAATTTCAACAACAGCATAGGTAGGTTTTTGGAAATATCCCGGTGCACCTATACTCCCAGGATTAAGCACAAGCATTCCTTCGTAAAAGATCTCTTCATTAATATGTGTATGTCCAAAAAAAACTGCATCTGTACCTGCAGCTTTTCCTTTGCGTATAATCTTCTGATAATCATTTTTTACATTATAATTATGACCATGAGTGATAAGCACTTTTTTCTCTTCCAGTTCCAATATCTTATCCCCGGGAATTTCCCTGGACCAGTCGTTATTTCCATGCACATACTCAAAACTTATGTAACTGTACAGTTCTTTTAATTTCAAAGCATCCGAAACGAAATCACCCAAGTGAATAATCATATCTATATCTTTACTTTTCCTTATGGCCTTCACCATATTGTTGATATTTCCGTGGGAATCACTAAATAATAATATTCTCATACCACACTCTTAATTATAGAATACCGGTTAACACCCTTTGCTTTACTTTTATGCTTTAGTATCCATGGGATTTAAGAACTCTATAAACAGCCTCAGTGGTTGCATACCTGAATCTTCCCCAGTCAGCCCATTTTCCGGCAATGCTGTTCAATGTATCTGCTACAGCTTTCAATTCCTCAACTTCTACTTCACTAACTTCACTAACTTCATTGTCACTTGCATCCACAAGCAATCTTCCACCCATTTCTTTCATTATAAATAAATAGGAATAAAACATTACACAGTTTTCACCATGTACAAATTTTATTTTTAGTACACCCGCAAATATCTCCAGCTTTACTTCAAGGCCAAGTTCTTCCTTTGTCTCTCTAAAAACTGCCTCAACTATATCTTCACCATGGAAAATGCCGCCGGTAGGTATTCTGAAAACTCCTCCAGGATACTCTTCACATGTAACTGTAATTATCTTACCGTTCGGTCTGACAACACAAAAAACAACTTCTCCGCGCCTGTCCTTTTCTACTGACTTTTTCATTTTATTAAAAAAACTACTGTTCTTGTATTCAATGGTTATTTCTTCACAATAAGGTTCAACATTGAACTGATTACAAATAGAAAGAAATTCTCTTTCATTAAAACTATTCATTCCTGTCCCCCCTTAGTTAATAATATTAATACTTTTGTACGATTTTTTCCATATACATACTTAATTTTTAATTAATATGTAATATTTGCTGCTTTGTCCCAAGCACCTGCGCTACAATAATTTATTAAATAAATTCTAAAAAGCATCATTTAGGAATATATTATTAGGTGTTGATAAAACCTGCAAAATACGGTAAGATTTTTGTCTGATAGTAACAATTTTGCATATAAAATGTATTGAGTTTTTTAAGTAAAATTGCGATAATATATAAGTATCTATATAGGGAACAAATCATAGGGAAAAACGTCTAAATAAGCGATAGAAGACAATTTTCAGGATTGAAGCTCCCCTGCCTGCTTGTTTGTTATCGGATATTAAATAAAATAAATTGGAGTGCTTTAAATATGGAACCTGAAGTTCAGAATACAAACCCACAGAAGTCGCCTTTCAAATTTTTATCTCGAAAAGCGGTCTACATTTCGTTAATATCGTTCATTTTGCTCATGCTAGCCTTAACAGCCCAATTCAGTTACATGATATTGAACTATGACAAAATATATAAGGGAGTCTATGTAAATAGTATTTATGCCGGAAATCTTTCAAAGGAAGATCTTAAAGAGCTTTTACATAGTAATTTTACCAACAAGACCGAACATTCCGACATTGTAATAAAGTGCAAGGATATTACTGAAAAACTAAGTTTTAAGGATATTAAAGTAAATTATGATATAAACAAGGCAGTCGAACTGGCATACAACCTAGGAAGATCAGGCAACATTTTCGAAAGATTTTCTGACATACTTAAAGCCCGCAGATCAAATGTAACGATAAAAATTCCGGTTTCCTACGATAAGGATAAAATCACCGATACACTCCAGAATATATACTCCAGAACTTTAATCAGCGTTAAGGAAGCGGATCTGCTTGTACAGGAGGACCGGATTACAATACGTTCGGGACGCCATGGTGAAAATATAGATAAGGATAAATCCTTTAGGGAAATAGAAGAATCTATTAAGTCCGGCAAAAACCTTAACTTGGAAATTCCAGTAATTATAACTGCTCCCAGCAGAATCAATGTGAATGAATACTATAACCAGATAAACCGTGAAGTTAAGGATGCAACTTTTAAAATAGTTAATAATGCAGTTGAATTTGTTCCTGAGGTTATAGGAAGAAGTATTAATAAAGATGATCTGGAAAGTATAGCTACGGAGCTTGAAAAAGCTGAAAATATGGAAAAAGTCCTCCCCGTTTCTTTTGCAAAGCCTAAAATAACAATCGCAGATATACATGCAAAGCTTTTTAAAGATATACTATGTACTGTAAAAACTCCTTTTAAGACAAATACACAAAACAACAAAAACAGAAGCGTAAATATCAAGCTTGCATCGTCAAGGATAAACGGAAAAGTACTCGCACCGGATGAAGTCTTTTCATTTAATGAAACCGTAGGGGAAAGGACTAAAGCTGCCGGTTATCTCGATGCATATGTCTATAAGAAAGGAAAAGTGGTACCTGATTTGGCAGGAGGTATATGCCAGGTATCTTCTACATTATATAACGCAGTACTAAAAAGCGATCTTGATATCGTAGAACGAAGAAATCATATGTTTATTGTTACTTATGTAAAACCCGGTACTGACGCTACCATATTCGGAAACACCACAGACTTTAAGTTTAAAAACTCAACAAAGTGGCCTATAAAAATTGAAAGCAGCATTACAAAGGATAATTATCTTGTATTCACTATCAAAGGGACCAGTGAAAATCCGGAAAGAGTTATTGAAATATTTCCGGAAATAAGAAATAAAAAGAGTTTTGAAACAAAATACATTGATGATCCAAATATGGAAGAAGGAAGTAAACCAAAAGTGCTTCAAGAGGGCCATGAAGGCATGACTGTGGACACCTACAAAATAATCAAGGTTAATGGAAAAGTAATAGAAAAGGTAAAAATTGATACCAGTGTTTATCAACCTTTAACTGAAGAAATAGCAAGGGGTACAAAAAAAGCTGCAGTACCAACCACAACAACTACCCAGCCGGTAAAGCAGCCTGATGCCAATACCGATACAAAACCAAAAACAGACACCGACGGCAGCCCAGCCGACAATGCCCCAGAAACCGGAAACAGTACAGATACAGATGCTGTGAACCCTGCTCCTGATGATGTAATTGACCCTGGACAATAAAAACCGCTAAATGTCGGGTTTCGTTAGAATAAGAACAGAAAATGCTCTTTATCATGTAAAGCATTATCTGATTTGTGAAATAATAAATAAACGGTAGACAAAGATCTACCGTTTATTTATTATGTTATTATTCATTAGTTTAATATATTCAATGAATACTATAAACGCCCTGGAGCAAACCATATGGTTTCCTGTACAATCATTTTCAGTAAGTATCTACACTTGTCGCTCCATTGCTTCTCAATATCGATGCTATACTGTCTATTTTATCTTCATCCGATCTCATGCTGAAAAGCACCTTTCCAGCCCTTATGTCTGTCTCGTACTGCTTGCTTCTGTTTTCAGGAATTCCCAAATCTACAAGGCCACCAACTATACCGCCTGTAACCGCACCGGATATAAGCCCTGTTATTGGTCCTGCTGCTGCTACAATACCTAACCCCGGTATCACCATGCTGCCCGCACCTATAAGAAGTCCTGCCAATCCCCCAAGTATGCCGCCTGTAACAACACCATCAGAAATATTGTCATTGGTAGCACCGGCATTTCTTCCCATAGTAGCTGTATTTCCTCCAGTCCCTGTATTCTGATCTCCTTGTTTTGCTACTATAGAGATATCATCAGTTCTCAGCCCCTGGTCTTTGATTTGTCTTGCTGCTGTTTCTGCATGATTGTAATTGTCAAAGATAGCAACTACCGTTCTTGACATAAATCTTCCTCCTCTATAAAAATATATAAAATTTCATATATAGCTTTAGTTTAAGCATGATAATTTATACACAATATGCAGCATACAATATTGCAAAACTGTTGTGTATAATTATGCATACATGTTAATATATAATCATATCAGTAATATTTTTGTCCCAGTGACAAATGGGGAGAGCATTTATGAAAAAGTTTTATCCTCTAAGGCTTCTACTGCTTTTATTTTTTACTTTATCCATATCGCTTGCAAGTATATCGGCTTCCGTAGATTCAGCTTTTCAGGCAGAAAGCTCTAAAATTCTTTTAGGTCTGGGTATTATAGATAATTCAAAAACAGGCTCTACTCTGTTAAAAAAGAAAATTATAAAGCATGAATATATCTCCTTAGTTGTAAAAATGCTCAGCCTTGATGAAGAGAAAGACACAGAAAATATTCAGCTGCCGTATAAAGATGTTGACAAAACGCACAAGGCATATAATAATATAAAGATTGCATACAAATATGGAATTTTATCCGGTGATGAAGGCAGCACCTTGCTCCCAAACGGATATATTTCTTATAGTGGAGCTCTTGGTATGGTATTGAACGGGCTTGGTTATTCAGGTATGATTAAGGATATGTCACCGGAGGATGTTATAAAGACCGCAACTGATTTAGGTGTCACAGAAAAGGCATCTATATCAGCTTCAAAGCAGATATCATACGGAGAGGCATATGTAATTGTTAATAATTCACTTTTAGTAGATTTTTATACGCAGAATAATAGTTCAAATTAATAAATGCTGTTTAACACCTTAATAGTTAAATATATAAAAGAATTCAATTAATTGGTCAGGAGAGAATTTATGCAGCTGCAGGGCCTCATGATGATGCTATTCTTTACTATTGTAATACCAATAATAATAATGTCAGCCAATCACAATATTTTTTTTATGCTGGTTGCTGCCATACTTTTGGTAATCTCTTTAAAGGATATACCTATAGCTTTTTTCCATATCACAAAACCCGGCAACAACGGTGCAGGAGAAAATAATGATATTGCCAAGGATGAAGAAATTGCCGGCGAACTGGAAGACCTGACAAATATAAATGTAAAAAAGTTCAGTACAGGAGTCAATTTTGCCAGAAGCTTAATACTCATCCTATTTTTTCTATATTGTATCTTTAATGTAAGCAGTCTTCCGATTAAAATTCTTATTACAGCAATACTTCTATATTGTATGAGGGTAGCGCTTAATACTATCAGCAGCCATACCTCAACCGGCTTTTTAGACAACCACCCTAGGCTTCGGGCTTTTACTTCATTAATAATAGATTTATCGATTATTTTTACTATCATCGTTGTCGCTTATAATAAATATGTAAAAAATATTATGTGAAATTTGCTGGTGAATAGAATAATGAAAGAATTAACGTTTATAGTATCAATTATTGATTTGATTCTTTCTTTTAATTTTTTAAAACATGCAGTGCTAGCTCACTTGAGCAAAAATTATTAAGCCAGTCAGAATAAAAATAATAAAATTTGCAGGAATTCTTTTTTGCGGTTGCAAATTTTATTATTTTTTTTATTTTTGCTATTGAATGTACTATGTATACATGTTATAATAAAAAACACTAATAGATATAAATTGCTGTTTTTTATCAGATTTTTAGCTTAATATTGAAAAATAATTACAAATTTAGTGCAAAGGTGCACTTAGAGCTGATTTTAAGGCGTACTCAACGAAGAGGTCAAATGTCTTTGTTTTTACGCCTTTTTATTTTACCCTCAAAACAGCATCAGTATACATTAAGTTTTAATTAGTTAATTTGCAAGTTTTAGTATTTATCCATTCATTTTTGATAAATTTTGTACTCTATTATAGTTTTCTGACATAACACAACCGGGTTTCGGCAGTAAAACTATTTATTATTAATATAACAATGAAGTTTAGAGAGGTTGCTTGACATGAAACAAAATGGATTGCCCGCTAAGCAGGGACTTTATGACCCGCAGTTTGAACATGATGCCTGTGGTATAGGTTGCGTAGTGAATATTAAAGGAAACAAATCACACGAGATCATACGCCAGGCACTTACTATCCTTGTTAACTTATCGCATCGAGGCGGATGTGGATCTGAAACCAACACGGGAGATGGCGCAGGAATCCTCATACAGATTCCCCATAAATTCTTTAAGAATGAGTGCGCGAAAATCGATATAAACTTACCGTCCTCAGAAGAATATGGCGTAGGTATGGTTTTTTTGCCTGCTGATACCGAAAAGCGCAAAATACTGGAAAATCGCCTTGAAAAAATAGTCAAAGAGGAAGGCCAGACTTTTCTCGGATGGAGAACTGTTCCTACCGACGATTCATCACTGGGTGAAACAGCTAAATCATGTATGCCTTTTATTCGCCAGATATTCATAGGTCGCAACCCTGGCATAAAGGATACTGTATCTTTTGAAAGAAAGCTCTATATTATTCGTAAACTTGCAGAAAAGGCAGCAATGGATAATAACGAGTATTTTTACATGGCCAGCCTTTCAGCCAGAACAATAGTATATAAAGGTATGCTTACAGCTGATCAGGTTGATTTATACTATAAGGAATTGGTTGATACATCGGTAGAATCCGCACTTGCTTTGGTTCACTCACGTTATAGTACAAACACCTTCCCAAGCTGGGAACGTGCACACCCTAACAGGTATGTCATCCATAACGGAGAAATAAATACTCTTCGCGGAAATGTAAACTGGATGTCTGCGCGTCAGTCTATGTTGAAGTCCGAGCTGTTTGGGGATGACATGTCAAAAATATTCCCTATCATCAATCCGGACGGAAGTGACTCTGCAATGTATGATAACTGTCTTGAATTCCTTGCACTTTCAGGCCGTTCACTTCCACATGCAGCCATGATGATGATTCCGGAACCATGGTCAAACCATGAAAGCATGAGCGATGAAAAGAAAGCTTTTTATGAGTATCACAGCTGTCTTATGGAACCATGGGATGGTCCAGCAGCAATGGCATTTACTGACGGTACGGTTGTAGGTGCTGTCCTTGATAGAAACGGGTTGCGCCCTGCACGTTACTACGTTACTAAGGACGATCTTTTAATAATGGCTTCCGAGGTTGGCGTTCTGGATATAGACCCCGAACGCGTTCTCTGTAAGGAACGTTTACACCCTGGAAGAATGCTCCTTGTAGATACAATTGAAGGACGCATAATCAATGATGACGAGCTCAAGCACAAAATAGCTTCAGAACATCCATACCGTGAATGGCTCAACAATCATCTTACCAGTCTTGAACAGCTTCCTGAGGCTCCTCATGTACCGGAACCGGACCATGAGACTGTTCTTGAACGCCAAAAGGCTTTCGGTTATACGTATGAAGACCTGAGAATGATTATAGCTCCTATGGCAAAGGATGGAATAGAATCCACAGGTGCTATGGGTATAGATACTCCGCTCGCTGTTTTATCAGATAAGCCTCAGCTTTTATATAACTACTTCAAGCAGCTTTTTGCACAGGTTACAAACCCTCCGATTGATGCTCTGCGTGAAGAAATTGTCACTGCAACAGAAACAATGATGGGTACTGAAGGAAACCTCATAAATCCTGTTCCTGAGAGCTGCCGCCAAATAAAACTCAAATACCCTGTTATAGACAATGATGATCTGGCAAAGATTCGTCATATTAATAAAACAGGCTTTAAGTCAGTAACCCTTCCGATACTCTTCAGTGCTTCTGAAGGGGAAAAAGGACTTGAAGCAGCTATGAATAAATTATGCGAAGATGCGGACCGTCAGATAAGTGAAGGTGCAAACATACTGATTCTTTCAGATAGAGGTCTAAATGCGGAAAATGCTGCAATTCCGGCTTTACTCGCAACCTCAGGATTACACCATCATCTTATCCGCAAAGGAACCCGTACAAATATAAGCCTTGTTATTGAATCGGGAGAACCGCGTGAAGTACATCACTTTGCCCTCCTGATAGGTTATGGTGCATCAGCAATAAACCCATACCTTGCTTTTGAAACTATAGACGATATGATCCGCCAGGGATTATTAACTGATACTACTCATGAGTATGCAGTTAAAAAATATGTAAAAGCAGCAATCAAAGGTGTGGTTAAGACCCTCTCAAAGATGGGTATATCTACAATCCAGAGTTATCAGGGCGCACAGATATTTGAAGCTATCGGTATAAACCAGGAAGTGATAGACCGTTATTTCACCAAAACCCCTTCACGTATAGGCGGTATAGGTCTTGATGCAATAGCAAAGGAAGCTCAGATGAGACATTCGAGCGCTTACAGTGAAAGGCGTACTGATAAAAGCATATTGGATTCAGGTGGACAGTACCAGTGGCGTAAGGATGGAGAATACCATCTGTTTAATCCTGAAACAATCCAAAAACTACAGCATGCATGCCGCACAAATGACTATAAACTATATAAGGAATATGCACAGCTTATTAATGACCAGACACAGAGATTGTGTACAATCCGCGGTCTGATGGATCTGAAGCTGGCAGAAAATCCGATTCCGATAGAAGAAGTAGAGTCCGTTGAATCCATATGCAAACGCTTTAAAACAGGAGCTATGTCTTTCGGTTCAATAAGCCAGGAAGCACATGAGGCTATGGCTATAGCCATGAACAGGATAGGTGGAAAGAGTAATACAGGTGAAGGCGGTGAAAATCCTGAACGTTTTATACCTGATGCGAACGGCGATTCACGCTGCAGTGCTATAAAACAAGTCGCTTCAGGCCGTTTTGGTGTTACAAGCCATTACCTTGTAAATGCTAAAGAAATACAGATTAAGATGGCTCAAGGTGCTAAGCCCGGCGAAGGCGGACAGTTACCGGGACGTAAAGTATATCCATGGGTAGCAAATGTAAGAAACTCAACGCCCGGTGTTGGTCTTATATCTCCACCACCCCACCATGATATATACTCTATAGAGGATTTGGCTGAATTGATACATGACCTCAAAAATGCCAATCGTGATGCAAGAATAAGTGTAAAGCTTGTTTCTGAGGTAGGTGTCGGTACTATTGCAGCAGGTGTTGCAAAAGGGCGCGCAGACGTCGTATTAGTAAGCGGCTATGATGGCGGCACAGGTGCTTCCCCAAGGACCAGTATCAGACATGCCGGTCTTCCGTGGGAGCTGGGTCTGGCAGAAACACACCAGACACTGTTGTTAAATGATTTGCGCAGCCGTATTGTTGTGGAAACTGACGGTAAGCTTATGTCAGGCCGTGATGTAGTAATAGCAGCTCTTCTCGGAGCTGAAGAGTTCGGTTTTGCAACTACTCCTTTGGTTGTTCTCGGATGTGTAATGATGAGGGTATGTAACCTTGATACATGTCCTGTAGGTGTAGCTACTCAAAATCCTGAACTACGTAAGAAATTTAAAGGAGATCCTCAGCATCTGGTTAACTTCATGTACTTCATAGCTCAGGAAATGCGTGAATGGATGGCCAAGCTGGGATTCCGTACAATAGATGAAATGGTAGGACGTACAGACAAACTTGAATCCAACAAGGCTGTGCAGCACTGGAAATCTTCCGGTATTGATTTGTCATCTATACTCTTCAAGCCTGAAGTTCCGGAAACTGTAGGCAGATATTGTCAGATGAAGCAGGATCACGAACTTGAGAAATCACTTGATATGCAGGTACTCCTAGATTTATGTAAGCCTGCTATAGAAAAAGGTGAAAAGGTAGAAGCAACCTTGCCTATAAAAAATACGAACCGTGTTGTTGGTACGATTTTAGGCAGCGAAATATCCAAAAAGTATGGTGGAGAAGGGCTTCCTGAAGATATAATAAAACTCAATTTCCAGGGATCCGCAGGGCAGAGCTTCGGAGCATTTGTTCCTAAAGGGATTACAATGACTCTTGAAGGAGACACAAACGATTATCTGGGTAAGGGACTATCCGGCGGTAAGATAGTAGTATATCCGCCTAAGGCTTCTACCTTTGTTGCAGAAGAAAATATTATCACAGGCAATGTTGCGTTCTATGGTGCGACAAAAGGCGAAGCATATATACGCGGTATGGCAGGGGAACGTTTCTGTGTAAGAAACAGCGGTGTACGTGCAGTTGTTGAAGCTGTGGGTGACCACGGTTGCGAATATATGACCGGAGGACGTGTTGTAGTTCTCGGTTCTACAGGAAGAAACTTCGCAGCCGGTATGTCCGGTGGCGTCGCTTATGTTCTTGATGAAGCAGGCAATTTTGAATCAAGATGTAATAAGGAAATGGTTCTCCTTGAAAAACTAGAAGCACCGGATGCTGTAGCTGAAGTTAAGGAAATGGTACAGAAGCACTACGAGTATACAAACAGTAGTCTAGCCAAAAGAGTACTCGATAACTGGAATGAGATGGCTAAAAAGTTTGTAGTTGTAATGCCTAAGGACTTTAAAAGAATGCTGCAGGCAATCAAGCAAATGCATGCTGCCGGGTTAAGTGGTGAAGAAGCTCTTATGGCAGCATTTGAAGCAAATAACAAGGACGTTTCCCGCGTAACAGGTAATTAATAAAAGAGGTAAATGTAGTATTTATAAAGATTTGGAGGAAATACAATGGGTAAACCAACAGGATTTATGGAGTATAAGCGCGAACTTCCGGCTGACCGTCCTCCACTGGAGCGTATAAAGGACTGGCAGGAATTTCACTTACATCTCACAGAAGAACAGCAGCGTACTCAAGGTGCACGCTGTATGGATTGCGGGATTCCGTTCTGTCATACAGGTATTCTTATAAACGGTATGGCATCGGGATGCCCTATAAATAACCTTATACCAGAGTGGAATGATTTAGTTTACCGTGGATTGTGGCGCGAAGCTGTAAGCCGTCTCCACAAGACAAACAATTTTCCGGAATTTACAGGCAGAGTTTGTCCTGCTCCCTGTGAAGGTGCTTGTACCGTAGGTATAAATGACCCGCAGGTAACTATAAAAAACAATGAATGTTCTATAATAGACAGAGCTTTTTCTGAAGGATGGGTAGTGCCGGAGCCCCCAGAAGTACGTACTGGAAAAAAAGTAGCAGTAGTAGGTTCTGGCCCTTCCGGCCTTGCTTGTGCTGCTCAACTCAATAAAGCAGGTCATTTGGTAACTGTATTTGAACGTTCGGATAGAGTTGGCGGACTTCTTATGTACGGCATTCCCAATATGAAGCTGGATAAAAAAGTTATAAATCGCAGGGTAGATATACTTGCTCAGGAGGGTATCAATTTCGTTACCGGTACCGAGGTGGGAAAAGATTACCCTGCTGAAAACCTGCTTAAAGAATTTGATGCAGTAATATTATGCGGAGGTGCTACAAAACCTCGTGACCTACCTGTAGAAGGCAGACACCTTAAAGGTATTCACTTTGCCATGGAGTTTCTTCATGCAAATACAAAGAGCCTTCTCGACTCAAACCATGCTAATGCTAATTTCATCAGTGCCAAAGGTAAGGATGTGATAGTAATTGGAGGTGGTGATACAGGAACAGACTGTGTAGGAACATCGCTGCGTCATGGCTGCAACAGTGTTACACAGCTTGAAATACTACCACAGCCTCCATGCGAGAGGCAGGCTGACAACCCCTGGCCACAATGGCCTAAAGTCCTGAAAGTAGATTACGGACAGGAAGAGGCTGCTGCTGTCCATGGAAGTGATCCGCGTCAGTACTGCATAACAACGAAAAAGTTTGTAGGTGACGAGAACGGAAACGTAAAAGAAGTTCATACTATTAAGATAGAATGGAAAAGGGATGACTCAGGTCGTATCATACCTGTTGAAATTCCAGGATCTGAAAAGGTATATCCCGCACAGCTTGTACTCCTTGCAATGGGCTTCCTCGGGCCTGAAGATACAGTTCTGAAGCCTCTGGGAGTAGAGCAGGATGCTCGCTCCAATGTTAAAGCTGATTACGGCAAATTTGAAACAAATGTAAAAGGCGTCTTCTCAGCAGGAGATATGCGCCGCGGTCAAAGCCTTGTCGTATGGGCAATAAATGAAGGAAGGGCTGCAGCAAGAGAATGTGACAAGTACCTGATGGGATATACAAATTTACCATAGCATACTCGCGCTTATATTGTTGCGCTATTATGGCATAGTATTAAACCCCGTATTTAGGATCAAAGAAAGCCGGTCTACACCGGCCTGCTTTGATCCTTTTTCTTTATTCACACTATAGCCTTTACCCGCAGGTTGATTTTTTCCTTCTCTATCTCCCCATCCTTGATGAAAATAACTCTATCCGCATGCTCTGCCGCTTTTGGGTCATGGGTTACCATTACAACTGTTCTCCCCTCTTCATCACAGAGCCTGCGCAGTAGCGAAAGTATCTCCTCTGATGTCTTTGAGTCCAGATTCCCTGTAGGTTCATCTGCAAGAATCAATTTAGGCTCGTTTATCAACGCTCTCGCTATGGCTACCCTCTGCTGCTGTCCACCCGATAATTGGGACGGACGGTGATGGCGTCTCTCCCCCAACCCTACCAGATTGATTATCCGGTTCAACCGGTCGGTATAGTCTAATATTCTTTGTCCATCCAGATTTATCGGCATCATTATATTTTCTTCTACATCCAGTACAGGGATAAGGTTATAAAACTGGAAAATGAAACCCATTTCCCTTCTTCTGACCTTGCTTATTTCCATATCATTAAGGGTACTTATGTCCCTGCCTCCGAGGAAGATATTACCCCCACTTGCCTGATCCAGCCCTCCAAGCAAATATAGAAGCGTACTTTTACCTGAACCTGATGGTCCCATTATAGCGACAAATTCTCCCTCATTTATCTCAAGGTTAACTCCCCTTAACACACGCAGCGGTACTTCTCCTGTATTAAAGTCCTTAATCAAGTTCTCCGTTCTTAAAATAACCATAATAATTCTCCTATTTCTCCTGTATAACCTTTACAGGAGTTCCTGATTTTAAACTTTCAGAGCTGTTGTATATTACCTTGCTTTTTTCAGCTATTCCATCCTTATTTTCCTTTATCCCTGCATAAAGCTCTGACTCTATGATTATGTCAACTCCAATTTCCCTAGCCACACCATTTTCAACGACATATACGAATTTTTTACCCTCTTTGTCTTCCTTTACAGCATCGTTTATTACCGAAAGTACATTTTTCATACTTTTAGTCTGGATCTTTATATCTACGTTAAATCCTGGCTTAAGAATTGTACCTTTGCTAACTACCTGAATTTCTACATCTACTACTGTCTGTTCCGTTTTATCTACTACCTCTTTTTTTGCTACAGGAGCTATACTTTTTACTGTTCCTTCATACTTTTCCGGATCTATGGAATCCCCCGAAATTTCCACTTTATTTCCTATTTTTATATCTTTTATATCACTTTCAGAAATCTTTGCATTTATTATAAGCTCGCTTAGATTTACTATACTGAAAGCAGCTTCATTTACTTTTGTATAATCACCTTCGTTTATTCCTATAGAAGCAATACAACCGTCTGCAGGAGCTATAACCTTACCGCTTTCTATATCTACATCCTTAATATTTTCTTCCAGCTCTTTTACCTTTAGTTCAGCTACAGATACCCTGTTTTCCTGCATATCTATCTGCGCCCTTTTATCTCCCGCAGCTCGTGATTTATCTTCATTTGCATTTTTGAGCTCTTTTTCAAGGCTCACCAGTTTTAGATTTGCAGCTTCAAGGTCGATTACTGCAGAATCGTAAGCCTGTTTGGATTTATCAAGATCACTTTTTGATATGCTACCCGTGTCAAGAAGGCTTTTACTATTCTCGTAATTCTTTTGCGCTTCATTTTTTAGTACCTGTTTTTGCCTTATTTCCATTTTTGCAGAATCCACTGCATTTTCTGCTTGAAGAGTACTCATTATGCCCGTATTCTTCCTCAAGTTTTCAAGGCTGATTTTTTCATTTGAATAACTGACTTTAGCCTGCTGCAGTTGTATTCTTACACTGGCAGTATCCAGCTCGGCCAATACATCCCCCTTTTTTACATTTTCACCCTTTTCTACATTTACTTTTGTTACCTTGAAGGGAGTATTTATATATACATTTGAACTGGATTGCTCCTTTACTACCCCGGTTGCAGATACTGTGGAAAGTATATCATCCTTCCTTGCATTAAATACTTTAACATCTACACTACTTTCTCCTTTAGCCATTACTGCATATCCGGCTGCTCCTGCCAGTACAACACAGACTAAAACAATTGCTATCAGCTTTCCCTTTTTCATTTAGACTAACCTCCATTATATTTTAATGTTTTTTCTTAGGATTATTTGTTTTATGTCAAACTCCCTACTCTCCTTTTATAGCTTCCACTATACCTGTCTTAACTGCCAGATTTGATGGATATATCGCTGCTGCAAAAGCACAGATAAAAACAGCAATACAGGACACTATTACGAAGTTGTAAGGCATATACATATTAATACTGACACCAAACATTCCTCCCATTGCAGTATTTGCTTCCCTTACAAATGCAAACCCTGTAAGAGTTCCTATGATAATACTGAATAATCCCATAGTTATACTTTCTCCGAATATCATCCTCCTGATGTGACTCTTTGAAGAGCCTATGGACCTCAACATACCTATTTCCCTTCTTCTTTCAAGAATACTCATAAGGAGCGTATTCATAAGCCCGAAAAGTGCAACTATGAGTGTAACAACATTAATAACATCAAAAGGCTCAGTCCCTGACATTACTTCCTTCTTCATAGTTTCTCTCATTTCATAAGATGTCTCTACACTTACGGAATCATCCTTGATAATATCATCACTTATCTTATCCCTCAGAGCATCAATATCAGTGTCTTCTACCACTTTAACTATAATGGCGTTGGCACCCTTACCCCCATACATGTCATCCAGTATATCGCGGTCTATGTATGCAACCTCAGGATTCATATCATTTATAATACCTGCTATGGTAAACTGGTATTTCTTTGTACGCCCTTTGAGATTGATCGTATCTCCGACTCTTAGCCCCAATTCCTTTGAGTAATATTCGCCTACTACAGCAACCCTTTCTCCGGTTTCCATTCTTGCATATACCTCATCGGAATCGCCTTCTATCATGTCAAAATACCCGGTAGCTTTGTGTTCATCAGGTTTTACTCCCATTATCTTAATCCATCTTTTATCATCATCCTGAAAGTATTCTTCTCTAAGGTAATAAGCACATTCTACGCCAGGTGCCTTTCTTATACTTTTAAGCTTTCTCATATTATTGTCATCTTCCAGGTTCCAGTCTATATGCACTACAATATCACCTTTTAAAGATCTATCCAGCAGGGAAACTACAGTTTCTGTCACACTGTTAAACATACCGCTGAAACCTATAGACATAGTTATTCCTATAATAACTATTGAAACAGTGATAGAGGTTCTGCTTTTATTCCTCAGCAAATTTCTTGTAGAAAGAATTGTTCTGCCACTCATCATACTTTTTGTCAAACCGTTTACGATGTTAACAGTTTTCTCCAACAAAAAGGGTATAATGAATATTACTCCGAGGAATGCAACAGGTAAGGACATCGGGAGAACAACATTATTGATTAATTCGCTGTCTGTATATCTTGCTAAAACCTCAAAGTTAATTACAAATATCACAATAAGAAGCATACCGAAAAGAGTCTTATACCTCTTAAAGATTCCTTTTTTCTTATCAGATGCAGAATATGTCGAGTCGGTAATCTTTAATGCTTGTATAGGTACATACTTGCTCGCCCTTCTCCCTGGTATCAGACATGACAATATGGGCATCACTAGTCCTATAACACTTGCCGAGACTATGTTTGAGGGATTAATAATAAATCCGCTGTAATCAATATTGATTGATTTGCTCATCAGGTTTAGTAAACCCCATGCAATTCCAAGGCCAAGTGCAATCCCCACTATTGTACCTACTATTCCAAGTAAAACCCCTTCTACAAGTATCATACGTATTGTTTGTTTTTTATCCATTCCCAAGGTTCTTAATAGCCCTATGAGTTGAATCCTCTCCATTACTATGACCATAAATGTGTTATAGATAAGAAAGCATCCTACAAATATAACGACGGCAAGAACACAGTAAAAGCCCATTACCATGCCCCCCATATTTCGTTTTGCCATACTTAGCCTTTCGGTTAAAGTCTGAGTGTTTACCACATCCCCGAAGTGCTTTTTGATCTTCTCTGCTGTAGGAACAATAAGCGAATCATCACTTATGTCCAGGTCTATTCTTCCATAAATATTGCGATGGCCGGAATCAAATGTTATTGAATCGATTGGCGCATACATTTCAGGATGCCAGAAAGGCAGCCCTGCACCCTTGTCTTCAATAATTGCCACTACCCTATATTTTTTCTCTCCAGTATTTGTCGGTAGATATACAATATCATTACATGATAGACCAAGCTGGCCCGCACTTTTCTTATTAATTATTATTTCCCTTTCTTCACTACCCGAGAACCATTCACCCTCGGAAATATGATAATCCCTTATCGCACGGTCTAAACCAATATCAATCCCTTTTACTCTGACCCATTCCTTTTCCCCTTTTATATTCTTAAGCCGTACATAATCTGAAGAAAAAGGAGCAATATATTCTACACCCTCAAGACTTTTTATATATTTCAGGTCACTGGAAGAAAACGCATTATTCTTTGTTACTATTACATCTGTCCTTCCGCCGCTGTTCATATTTATTTCTTCAAAGGTCCTGAGCATTGATTGATTAAGAATGCTGACTGCCAGAAACATTGATACTCCGAGGATAACTCCCAGAGCAGTAAGAAGCATTCTCATCTTATGTTCCATTATATTTCTCCAAGCCAGTTTAAACACAGATTATCTCCTTTGCACCAGCACACTTTCCGTATGCCCACACTTACTTATACGTATAAAGATACGAAATTACTCAATTAACTTAAGAAATTTTAATATTTTTTTTAAAAAATTATAAAAAAATAAATAACATACTTAAATATGTTATTTATGTAATATAAATGGTAATTCATTTTATCAATACAAGTTATCTTTAAATAATATATAGTATTCTCCATCATATTTAAGAAAAATTTTCTTTGAATATATTCGCAGTATGCGGACACAATAATAGCACAAGGGTTCGTGGTGGTTGAGCCAAGAGTGTCATAAGGTCCGTGAAGGGCTTTATAATATTCGGTCAAAGATTAATACCAGGTTTCGTCCTATAGTTGACGCAAAGGCTTGGTATTAGTCGGAGAGCAGAACCTTACATTTTGTTCTGTAAGGCTGTGTTGCAGTGCTTTAATGGTTCTTTATACATTTATGCATTGCAGCATGGTTAAAAGGGATGAGTAAGGTTCGAGCTAAGATTATTAAGGGTTCCGCAGGCATAAAGCATTTTTGTATGAAGCCTGTTGGCATAGGTGGCGGCAGTCCCTCTACAGAGTATATGCTGTTTGCTGGAGGTCTATTGCAGTCGGAAGATTGCAGTAGGTTTCTAAGGTACTCTTGATAGTCGAGCATAGGTTAGTGTAGGTTTTGTAGTGCTTGTGGGCAGTCGTGGTACCCATGGATACCATAATTGTTTATAGGTGTGAAAAGATCTACATTGGCTGAAGCGTAGATCATCATGAGCTCTTTTTATATTAACTTTTTACCCCTCACCTTGCTGATGATAAAAGGTATAGCTATAGTTAATATTACCAATGCAATAGCTATATAGAATTTGCTGGAAAAAGGGTTGTCCAAATTTTTTCCCAGATAAGACAGGGAAAAGGTTTCGGGAGCAATACCTATAATAGTTCCGAGGATAAAATCCCTATATTTTACTTTTGAAAGCCCCGCAGTAAAATTCAGTATGTCAAAAGGAAATATAGAAGAAATCCGCATTAAGAAAATGATTTTTAAACCATGTCTTTCAATTTTCAAATCCAGCTTTTCCATTCTTCCTTTTAATAGTTTTTGAACAAAATCTTTGCCTGCAAATCTGCTTATGTAAAATGCAAATGAAGCACTTAAGAAGGCAGATATCATGGAATATACTAAAGCATTGGTAAACCCGAATATATTTCCTCCCAGAATAACCATTACAGAGAACGGAAATATAACAAATAGCGTTCTTAGGGTAAAAAATAGTATAAAAACAAGAGCAGCAAAATTTCCGTATGAATATATGTAATCTTTAATTCCCTGTAAGTTGATTTCTCCAATCAGGTTAAACCTTATTCCAAAGTATATACTTACGGATAATGTAATAAGAACAGCCGTTATTTTAATAATACTTTTTTTATTCCTCATATTCTCCCTTTACCAGAACATTAATTAATAAAATGCTTGTAGAAAAAACCAATTTTATTTATAATCTAATTATGCACAAAAACATTTTCAGCTTACGCCATGTGTTTGGCGTCACTATAGTAATTATAAGAAAACATTAGAAATACATTCATATTATAACATTATAAACGTCAAAGTGTAAAATATATATTATGACCTAGTAATAATTATAAGCAATACTTAAAGCGTTATACTTTCCTTTACTAATGAAAGCAGGCTTCACACCTGATTACGTGAGAAACTTTCCCATTGCTAAAGATCCGATTATGTATATAATTGTGCTTATAGCATTTTTAGCAGCATAGCGGCCAAGGCTGTATACGACATACAGGAATAACTAAAATAGTAAGTATAGGTAAAGAAAATTAAATGCAATAGAGGTACATTCAGGAATATACAATGGAGTTTCGAATATCTCAGTCTGAATGTTTAGTTTATTTAGGGGTGATAAATTGGAGAAAATAAAAAGTACAATTCCAAATATATTGACTTTATTAAATATGTCCCTTGGTGTGATTGCTATTTTATTGGCCACCAATTCAAGTAATGACATAAATCTGCTTTTTACTGCGTCTCTGTTGGTAATGATAGCAGCACTTACTGATAGGTTTGACGGAAAGGTGGCAAGAATGCTGGGTAAAACCAGTGAGCTTGGGAAAGAACTGGATTCACTGGCAGACTTAATTTCCTTTGGTGTAGCACCAATAATAATTACATGGAGAATAAGCTTCATGCACCTGGGGATACCAGGTTATATACTTGCATTGATTTTTCCTATGGCAGGCGCTTACAGATTGGCTCGTTTTAACGTAACAACTTTTGACAACTTCTTTATAGGGATGCCTATTACCATAGCTGGTGCATTTTTATCAATTGCAAACTTATTTAACTGGTTTGCTTATGTAAATAACAAAATTACTTCCATACACTCGATAGTAACAGCCGCTTTTACTGTTCTTCTATCTTATTTCATGATATGCAGGATTAAAATTAAAAAAAGATAATATATTTGATACAGGGTAGCTTTTTAGAGGCTACCCTGTTTATTTTTATATTTTCATTTCATAATATTTATTCCACCTGATACAGTATGGATTTCTATCTCTGCTCCACCTGCTCCAACAACACCGTTCATGCTTTTCTTTCCTATATCACCATCAAATTCGTTACTGAAGTCATTTCTAATATTTCCTGATGTAGAGCTTGCATCAAGCTCAAAACCGGATTCCTGGGGAAGTCTGATATTTATTCCACCCGATATGCTATTGATCGTATATCTGCCGCTATTATCTATCTTATCTGCATGTATGTTTACGCTCCCCGATGTGGAATGTATTTCAGAAGCCTTGAAGTAATTGCTGAATATATCTATAGAACCAGATACAGTGGTCACATCCGCCTCACCCTCAACTCCCCGGGATTGAATCGAACCCGAAGTTGTCTTATATTTCACATCTCCAACAATATTACGCACATTTATTTCACCTGACACAGTATGGATACTTCCATTCCCGGTAACTTTATCGATATTTACACTTCCTGAAGTAGTTCCAAATTCAAATTCATCTGTTGTAGTGTTTTTTACTTCCACATCCCCTGAAACTGAGGATAAATCCAATCTTTCAATATCATTAAAATTATCAATTTTAATCTCGCCGGAAGCAGAATGTGCTTTAATATATGTCATTCCCTTAGGAACCATAATCTCAAGCTCAACACTCTGATTGTTAAGACCCCACATTCCATTAATATATCTTACATTCACATCAATATTGTTTGAGCCTTTTTGGACTTCTACTTTGATTTCGTCAAGAAGCTTATCCAGCTTTGCTTTGTCTCCACCTGCTCTTATTTTTTTATGTGAAGTAACCTGCACCAAATTTTTGTCCCATACCTTAAATTCAATCTTACCTGTTGCATTTGATACATTAATTCTGTTCTGTGATTCTACATCCTGTTCTTTTACTTCGGATTTTTCTGCAACATTATTTCCTGCAGGCCATTCAAAACCTTTTCTATCCTCGTTAAACGAAACAACTTTTTTACCGTTAATTGAAATTGCACAACCAGACAGTACTGTTACAAACATAGCGATTAATAAAACCAAACTGATTTTTTTCATAATATATACTCAACCCCATCTATATAAATTTATTAATGAATGGACTAATAGTACCAGATCATTAATATATGATTCAATGGAAATTTAGTTGTATTGTTGCATTTCCATTTCATATATAAATACGAACACACTAAAAAAAAGTCTGCAAAATTATTATAATAATAAAAAAACTCACATGTGTTTTAGAAAGTCTTGAAATTATCAACAGAATGTAATAAAATCTGTGGATAAATATATGAGAAGAGGTATGAAATGTGTAAATATAAACATATTATATGGGATTGGAACGGTACACTTTTAGACGATACGGATACTTGTATAAAAATAATGAACTCAATTCTGAGTAAACGTAACCTTAGCCATCTTTCTTAAGAAAGATATATGTCTATATTTAACTTTCCCGTCAAGGATTATTATATAGATTTGGGTTTTGATTTTACAAATGAACCTTTCGAAAGCATTTCTGATGAATTTACAGGCAGCTATGAGAAGAACTGTTTCTCGTGCTCACTGCATAAAGGAGCAAAACGGGCATTAGAGATGATATATGCTTCGGGTATTACACAATCCATTTTATCTGCGGCACATCAGGATTATCTTGAAAAATGCGCCTCTTATTATGGTATTCAAAAATTTTTTATTAAGCTTATTGGCCTTGATAACACACACGCTGCAGGCAAGCTTGAGAACGGTAAAAAGTGGGTTTCGGAAATACCATATAAAAAAGAAGAAATCGTTCTAATCGGCGACACGGTGCATGACTATGAAGTTGCAAAAGCAGTAGGTTGTGAATGCATACTTTTATCCTTAGGACATCACAGTCATGATAGATTGGAATCTTGCAACGTCCCGGTAGCAAAAGATATTGAGCACGTTATCACAATGCTTGGACTATAACAGCGATCCAAATATACGCATAAGGGGTCTTTTTAAAGAGAATATTACTTAGTATAAAATATAGGGCTGTAAGAGCTTCAATTCTCATTAGTTTTCCATATAAATCCAGCACCATTTTTCTTTTCTTAAACATCAAAAAACCCTTGATAATCAAGGGTTTTCAGACAATTTTGGCGGAGAAGCAGGGATTCGAACCCTGGCTAGGATTACTCCTACTAACGGTTTAGCAAACCGTCCCCTTCGACCTGCTTGGGTACTTCTCCATAAATCAATTTTATATTATATTGATATAAAACTGTGGCGGAGAGAGTGAGATTCGAACTCACGGTAGCCTCACGACTACGCCGGTTTTCAAGACCGGTGCCTTAAACCAACTCGACCATCTCTCCAAGCTAAATGTCAAGCAACGAATTATATTCTACAATGAAACAAGCCATTTGTCAACACCTTAATATGTGAAACAATAATCCTTTTTTCCCAAATATCGTAATATACCTAAAAAAACCTCCACTTAGGAACTTTAAGTGGAGGTTTTTTATTATCTTCTAATTACAGTCTTACCTCCCATATACTTCTGTAATGCCTCAGGGATAAGTACAGATCCATCTCCCTGCTGATATGTCTCTAAAATACACGCAGTTGTTCTTCCCACGGCTACTCCCGATCCATTCAATGTATGTACAAATTCCGCTTTTTCCTTTGGTCCCCTTCTAAACTTAATGCCTGCTCTCCTTGCCTGGAAGCTTTCAAAATTACTACATGATGAAATCTCTACATACCTGTTATAACTTGGCATCCATACTTCCAAATCATACGTCATCGCTGAAGAAAAACCTAGGTCTCCAGTACAAAGCTTTACTACCCTGTAAGGTATGCCAAGTAATTTTAGTATCTCTTCAGCATCATTTGTTAACTTTTCTAATTCTCCATAGGACTCTTCAGGCGTAGTAAATTTTACGAGCTCTACTTTGTTAAACTGATGCTGCCTGATTAGTCCTCTGGTATCTCTCCCTGCAGAACCTGCTTCAGCTCTGAAACATGCAGAATAAGCCGTATGATATATTGGCAAATCCTTTATATCCAGTATCTGTTCCCTGTACATATTTGTTACAGGTACCTCTGCTGTAGGGATGAGGAAATATTCTGTTCCTGCTACTTTAAATGCATCTTCCTCAAACTTAGGAAGTTGTCCTGTCCCGACCATACTGTTTCTATGAACCATGAAGGGTGGAAAAACTTCCGTATAGCCATGCTTTTCAGTATGAAGATCGAGCATAAAGTTAATAAGAGCTCTTTCGAGCTTTGCGCCTATACCCTTATAAAATGTAAATCTGGCTCCTGTCACCTTGGCAGCAGTTCCAAAATCTAGAATCCCTAAATCTTCGCCTATATCCCAATGAGCCTTGGGTTCAAATTCAAACTTCCTTGGCTCTCCCCACTTTCTGATTTCAATATTATCAGCATCAGAATCTCCTACAGGTACTGCCTCATTAGGAATATTAGGCAAAGTAAGCAATAACTGCTCA
Organism: Clostridia bacterium; assembly: GCA_026414765.1. Taxonomy (NCBI): domain Bacteria; kingdom Bacillati; phylum Bacillota; class Clostridia; species Clostridia bacterium. The sequence continues at coordinate 94,463 of JAOAIJ010000010.1, forward strand.
AGTTCATCATCTACTTCCTTCACCTGTATATCCATCACTTTGATGTTTTCAGACAAAAGTTTCATTTCATCCATAATGGAAGAAACATCCTTACCTTCCTTCCTATATTGGGGTATAAGCTTTGAATCGGCATTCTGTTTGCTTTTAAGTTGTTCTACCTTATAAAGCAGATCTCTTCTTTTTTCATCCAAGGATAAGAACCTGTCAATATCAAATTTCCCCTTACTCTTCAATAAGGCTTTATTCAAGGCTTCTGTATTATTTCTTAGCATTTTTATGTCTAACATCTTCAATCTCCTTACAGTAAAATTTTTTGTCAAAACTTTATGATAATAAACTATCTTTTCATTGAAGTGTACTTACAATATCGTAGAATATAAATTGTTATCATACATTTATACTCTTTCTTCCTAATGAACTACAATATTTATAAACACATATGGAGCCAGTGTATCCGTAAAAAAATTTCTTTTGAATAATTATCGTAATGTAGCCCGCTACATATATCTTTACGTACAAGTAAAAGCGGAAAATCCCATAAACAAATTATCCCTTAATATTTTTTAAAAGATCTTGTGCATCATTTATATAAGTGCTGTCCGGATAATTTTTAAATAGTATATTTATATTTTTCTCCGCATCCTCATTATTCCCATTTTTATAAAATGAATATGCCATGAAGAAAATACAATCATCAGAGTAATATTCATCCGGTATTAAGTCTATAGAATACTGAAATTTTAGGATCGCATTACTATAGTTTGATCTTTTATACTCTTTGAACCCTTCGACATAAAACTGTCTCGCAGCTATTTTATATACTTTTTCTTTGAGCGAAAAGTATTTATTTAATGACTCATTGCTCAAATAGTCCGAATCACACTGTTTAAGTAAAATTAGTGCAGCTTCAGCAAAATTTTTATTATCATATTCACTTTCTGCTAAAATAAGCTTTTCAAATGCCTCAACTGTTCTTTTATGCTTTGTTTCTAATTCATTATATTTTTTTATATCTTCCTTGTTATTTTCTAACTCATTCTTTAGATTCTCTTTAGTTGCTTTAAGCTCTTCCTGAAGTTTTTTATTCTGATTTTCAGAAGAACTAAGATTTAACTGGAAATTGCTTTTTTCTTTTTCTTTCATATGTATTTGTGTTTTGTAATCACTAATATTCTTATTTAGCTTAATCTGGCTGACGGCAGTAAGCAGTAAAACTACAAACGCACTTGTAAATAAAACAATTGCATATATCCAAACTTTTTTCTTATCACTATTATTTTCTGCCACTCAGTCTCCCCCCAAAAATATACTATATATGTTTGTCCGTATAAATTCTTTCCCTTGATGATTTTCTGGCTGTTTCCAGTGCCTGTATTTCTTCTGCTGACAATGCATACTTTGATTTTCCGGATATAACCGGTTTTGCATAAGTTAAAGAACTATCTCTAGCATAGATACCGCTCAATATTATTCCACTGTCACTATTGTCTAAAAGTGCTATTGAAAAGCTCAAGTCACTTCCTACATTATCGAATGCATTATACCTAACAACTCCTATTTTTTGCACGCATTGAATCAAGTTTCTCTCTATACTGTTTATCTGATTTTCCAAGTCCCTGGTTTTTATATTCATTCCATTTATTTTCTCAATACAGTTTTCAAGCAGTTGTTCAATATTAGCATCTCCAAGACCATTCATAAATTTATTATATTTTGCTTTTAATTTTTTATATTTTGATCTGTTTCCAATATTCATTAAGAACAATATAAATATTAAGAAAAAATTTATTGCAAGTATAATCAATAACTCATATGAAATACCAGAAAATATATAATCCATGAAGTTACTCCTTTAATTATGTAGTTCCTTAAAAGATAATTCTTATAAATACAAATGTACCTTAATCATAAGTACTTGTTTCACGTGAAACACTTATTCATCGCCAGGTTTTATGCCGGTAAATAAAGTCAGCCACAATTTAAATATATATCTTTGAAAAAGCATCTAAATAATACTCATTTAATTATTTTCATAAGATCATATTTATGTAACTTATAATTCTAGCTGCATGCAATAAAAATTCTTTAAACTAAAAGTAACTAATAAAACCCTTACACCTATAAATTAGTTTCATACAAATTAATATTATAATAGATAGAGTAATATTTTCTTCTCTCTTTCGAACTTTCCGTATTACGTCCTATTTTCCTTTTAAATCAATTTTACCATTTGTATGAAAAACCATATTACCCCATATCTAATAATCCTTTTAAAACAATTTTAGGAGGTACCTAATTTTGATAAAATTTTCCACATAATTCCAATATTCGATCTAATTCATCATTTGAGTAATACTCTATAAGTATTTTACCTTTTTTATTATTAGATAATAGCTGTACTTTTGTTCCAAAAATATTTTTTAGCCTGTCCTCTATTTCATCCATTTCTATGCTTCTTTTTTCAGTCTTCTTTACAGTTTTTTTAGTAAGGTACTTCTTTACAAGTTTTTCTGTTTCTCTTACATTTAAGTTTTTATCTATTATCTCTTCAGCAACTTTTTGCTGCAATTCCTTATCTTCAATTACTATTAAAGTCCGGGCATGTCCACTGCTTAGATCTCCACTTATTACATATCCCTTTACTTTATCATACAATCCTAAAAGCCTTGTCGAATTCGCTATTGCAGACCTGCTTTTTCCTACAGCTGCAGAGACTTCTTCCTGTGTCATATTGAATTCTTTTATAAGTTTATCATAAGCTTCTGCTTCTTCTATTGCATTCAAGTCTTCTCTTTGAAGATTTTCTATTAATGCTATTTCCATTACCTGTTTATTTGAAAGTTCTTTTACAATTACCGGCACTTTAGTAAGACCAGCAAGTCTCGCTGCTCTCCATCTTCTTTCACCAGCTACTATTCTATAAGTTTCCTGCTCTTTTTTTACTATTATTGGCTGCATTATCCCATGCTGCTTTATAGATTCAGACAGCTGGGTAAGCTTCTCATCATTAAAGTGTTTTCTTGGTTGATTTACATTAGGTTCTATATCATTAATTTTTAGTTCTAAAATTCCTGATTCTTCATTTTCATTATTTGCAGAAGTAATTAAAGCCCCAAGACCTTTTCCAAGACCTTTTTTCATCATACCTTAGTATCCTCCTCAGAATAATCAATAACCTCTTGGGCTAACTCAAGATAACATTCAGCACCTTTTGATTTTGGATCGTATAATATGATAGGTAGCCCAAAACTTGGCGCTTCACTTAATCTTACATTTCTCGGAATTATAGTCCTATATACTTTGTTTCTGAAATATTTTTTTACTTCTTCTACTACCTGCAAAGAGAGATTTGTACGTGCATCAAACATTGTTAGTACTACTCCCTCTACATCCAGACTCGGATTAAGATGCTTCTGTACAAGTTTCACTGTATTCATAAGTTGGCTTAACCCCTCTAAGGCATAATATTCACACTGTATAGGTACTAGAATAGTATCAGCGGCAGTAAGTGAATTTACAGTTAAAAGACCAAGTGAAGGTGGACAATCTATTATAACAAAATCATATTCTTTTTTTATATCGCTTAAAGCCATTTTCATTCTATTCTCTCTTGAGATCACAGAAACAAGTTCAACTTCCGCACCAGCAAGTTGGATATTAGAAGAACACAGTTTTAAATTATCAATGGCTGTATTTATTAAAGTAGACTCTACTTCTACATCATTTATTAATACGTCATATATTGATTTCTCTACTGCCTTTTTATCTACTCCAAGACCACTTGTAGTATTACCTTGTGGATCTATATCAATAACAAGAACCTTTTTGCCTTTATAGGCCAGGCATGAGCTAAGATTAACTGCCGTTGTAGTTTTTCCTACCCCACCCTTTTGGTTTGCTATTGCAATTACTTTTGCCACAACCTCACACTCCTTAATTCTATAAAAACTGTAATTCTTGTTTTTCTTTAGGTCACTTAAATGATTATATCATAGTACTTCACGAGCCGCAACAAAAGTACTTACGAACACAAAGTCCGATTTTTCATAGTCTGGATAATTTTAATAAATTGTAGTTATAGATCGGAAAAATTAATAGTAAATAGATAAAAAATACCTATGCCATATAAGCCTTTATTTATCACTGTTTCAAAAATGTTTCACGTGAAACAATGTATATTTTACAAATTACTGAATATAATGTTTTGAATAATATTAGAGACAATAAGAATATGGGAGACGAATAAATGTATAAAACTATAATCTCGACCTTTTTACTTGTTTTTCTTGCAGAACTCGGAGATAAAACTCAATTATCTACCATGCTTCTTGCTTCTAAATCAAAATCTATCTGGTATGTTTTTATTGGCTCGGCATGTGCTTTAGTTTTATCATCTCTTTTAGGAGTTTTGGCTGGTTCTGTTATCAATAAATTTATACCTGCATTTTATGTACAGCTATTTTCCGGCATTGCATTTATAATCATAGGAGTCTTATTAGTATCTGGAAAAATATAAAGCAAGGAGTTATCCTTGCTTTATATTTTTATTTTATTTATTATTAATTTTTATATATCGAGATTTGCAGCCATCTTTGCATATGCTTGTATAAATTCTTTCCGGGGTTCAACTTTATCCCCCATGAGTGTCGTAAATATTTCATCTGCTGCTACTGCGTCTTCCAATTCTACTTTTAATATTGTTCTTGAATCAGGATTCATTGTTGTTTCCCAAAGCTGATCCGGATTCATTTCCCCAAGACCCTTATATCTTTGTATACTGCAATCCTCTTTTCTCCATCCTTTTTCCTTTACTATTTTTTCTACCTCTTTTTCATTATATGCGTAAAAATCTTCCTTACCTTTTGCTACTTTAAATAAAGGCGGCTGTGCTATATATACATGTCCATTTTCTACTAGTGGTTTCATATATCTAAAGAAGAATGTAAGTAAAAGTGTTCTGATATGTGATCCGTCGACATCAGCATCTGCCATTATTATTACTTTATGATATCTTAATTTTGATACATCAAAATCATCACCTATTCCTGATCCTAAAGCAGTTATTACCGGAAGAAGCTTTTCATTATCATATACTTTATCCAATCTGGCTTTTTCTACATTCATCATCTTTCCCCATAGTGGTAGAATTGCCTGATATCTTCTTTCTCTTCCCTGCTTAGCCGATCCCCCGGCTGAATCTCCCTCTACGATGTATATCTCACATAATGATGGATCTCTCTCCGAACAATCTGCTAGTTTTCCAGGCAAAGTATTTGTTTCGAGTACACTCTTTCTTCTTGTCAGTTCCCTTGCTTTACGTGCAGCTTCCCTTGCTCTTGCAGCAGTAAGAGACTTTTCAAGAATTACCTTTGAAATTGATGGATTCTCCTCAAGAAAATCTGTGAGCTTTTCACTAACTACATTTTCTACCAAGCTTCTTATTTCACTATTTCCTAATTTCGTTTTTGTCTGTCCCTCAAACTGAGGTTCAGAAATCTTTACACTGATTACTGCTGTTAAGCCTTCTCTTACATCTTCTCCAGAAAGATTTTTATCATTATCTTTAATAATATTATATTTTCTTGCATAATCATTAAATACTTTTGTTATTGCAGCCTTGAAGCCGGTCATATGAGTACCGCCTTCTGTTGTTTCTATATTATTCGCGAAACTATATATATTTTCTACATACGTATCATTGTACTGCATTGCTATTTCCACATATGAAGTATCTCTACTACCTTCTATATATATAGGTTTCTGATGTATTACTTCCTTATTTCTGTTCATATATTCTACAAAGGAAATAATACCGCCTTCATAATGCAGGTTTTTAACTACTCTTTCTTCAGGTCTGTCATCAATAAGTCTGATAGTTATTCCTTTATTCAGAAAAGCCATTTGTCTGAATCTAGTCAGAAGAGTATCAAAATCAAATACGAGGTCTTCAAAGACTTCGTTATCAGGCTTAAATACAGTTTTTGTTCCAGTTATATCAGTATGTCCCACTATTTCAATTTCAGATACAGTTTTTCCTCTTTCATACCTTTGTTTATATATGTTACCATCTCTGGAAACTTCCACTTCCAAATACTCTGAAAGGGCGTTTACAACTGAAGCTCCTACACCATGAAGTCCCCCCGATACCTTATATCCTTCTCCTCCAAATTTTCCGCCGGCATGAAGAACTGTATGAACTACTTCTACAGTAGGTATTCCCATTTTAGGGTGAATTCCGACAGGTATCCCTCTTCCGTTATCTATATTTGTTATAGAGTTATCTTTATTTATAGTAATTTCTATTTCAGTACAATATCCTGCCAAAGCTTCGTCTATGCTGTTGTCTACTATCTCATAGACAAGGTGGTGAAGCCCTCTTATAGAGGTACTTCCTATATACATTCCCGGTCTCTTTCTTACTGCTTCCAGACCTTCTAATACCTGTATCTGACTCTCATCATAGGATACATTTACTTTTTCATTTTCCAGCATTTTTTATGTTATCCTCCTAACAAAACCTATTATCCTTAATACAATAACCCTATTACAGAAGTACTTATTAATATTATCTTATCGCTTCAAATCAAATTCTCTATCTACTATTACAAATTTTTCTCTATCCATAACTATAGGTTTACAGATTGGATATTTCATCAATATATCCGGATCTCTTCTGAAGAGTAACCGAAGATATGGGAGAAAGGTATATTTTACTCTTTTTGTCATACTCAGTTATAATAAAAGATTTTGGCAAATCGTGTGAAATACTTTCTATAAACCCTTCCTCTTCAGCTATTTTCAGAAATTCTTTCGTATCCTTGGATATGGTTGTAGTTTCAATATCCATTATTGCTATTATATTTTTTACAGGGATTACTACATCCCCTCCTATATGCAAAAACATATTTTCCTCCATTAACCAACATCAATTAGCTATATATATTTTATCCTAATTACCTTATAAGTGCAAATTTTTACTGTATGTTAATTATTTTCCTCTATAGACTTCTTTATTTCAGTTACTTCTCCCTTTTTTATATTAAAGAATGTGTATTCTGTTTTATCTCTTTTTTTAAAAAATTCTGAATCTGTACAGGTGATGAATGTCTGTATATGTCTCATATTCTCCATCAAATACTCCTGCCTATTGTTATCAAGTTCAGACATTACATCATCTAACAATAAAACAGGATACTCTCCTATTTCTTCTTTCATTATTTCCATTTCAGCAAGCTTTATAGATAACACGGCAGTTCTTTGTTGCCCCTGTGATCCATAGAGTTTTAAACTCATATCATTCAGCCGAATTTCATAATCATCCCTTTGTGGGCCATATAATGTAGATTGTTTTAATATTTCTTTGTTAATGTTCTTTTTCAGTGTGTTAGTGAATTCTTCTTTAATATCCTTTTCATCAAAATCTTTTATTGCTATAGAAGGACTGTACTTAATTTTTAGACTTTCCTGTCCCCCTGCCAATCTTCTGTGGCTTTCCTCTATATATTTATTCAGCTTTTTTATAAACTCATGGCGTACTTTCATTATTTTTGTTCCTATAATTGCCATATTCATATTCCATACTTCCAAAGTATCAATTAAATTTCTGTTTTTTTGTATATCTTTCAAAAGTATGTTTCTCTGATGAAGTACCTTTGCATACTGCTGCAAATCATAAAAATATGATGGCCTTAACTGACTTAGTGTAATGTCAATAAATCTTCTCCTTTCGGAAGGACCTTCTTTAATTATCATAAGATCTTCCGGAGAGAATATTATCGCATTTAAATTCCCTATTAGATTACCTATCTTTTTTATTGGTATTTCATTAATCTTAATCCTTTTCTTCTGTTCTTTTTCGTATAACACTTCTATTTGGGATTCCATACTCTGTTTTTTATACTCAACCTTTATAAGAAATCCACTTTCATTTATTCTAATAAGATCTGTGTCTTTTGATGTACGGTGCGATCTGCCTGATGCACATAAAAAAATTGCCTCAAGAATATTTGTTTTTCCTTGAGCATTTTCTCCAAAAATAATATTAAAGTTATTACCAAATTTTATATCAATCTTTTCATAATTCCTAAAATTAATTAACTTTAACTTTTCTATATGCAAATTAAGACCTCCATACTACATTTGTCTAAACACACATTTTATCCAATTTTAAATATTTTTCCCTCTATCTCCACAGTATCCCCGCTTCTTAGTTTTTTTCCCCTCTTTATTTCTACATTTCCGTTTACTTTTACTATCCCTTCTGCAATTACATTCTTTGCATCAGCACCTGTATCAACTGCCCCTATCCATTTTAAAAACTGATCCAATTTTATAAATTCTGTATTAATAGTAATTGTTTCCATATATACACCTTCCTTTACGAACATTTGTTCGTATTTTTACATTATATCATTTTTTTATCCTTTTACAAATATTATTTATTATGCTAAATAAAAGGGACAGTAAACTGTCATGCAGTTTAATCTGTCCCTCACTTTCTTAAATACTTTAATCGTTTCTTGTCCTGACAGGAAGAATCATGTAGTTGAAATTATCCCCTTTTACCGGCCTTATAGTACACGGCCCAATATTTGATGTAAAACATATATCTATAGTATCATCTTCTATTATTCTCAAAGCATCTATAAAATATCTGGGATTGAATCCTATATCAAGTTTATTACCTGTCATGTCCACTCTGATCTCTTCCCTTACAGCACCGACATCAGTATTTGATGAAATAATTATCTTATCATCGTTAATACTGAATTTTACCGGGTACTTCTTTTCTTCCATAGTAATTAATGAAGCCCTTTCTATACTTGAAAGCATATCCTTTGTGTTTACTTTTACCTTTGTTTCATGCTCCTGGGGGATTATTCCCCTGTAGTTAAGATATTCTCCTTCCAGCAATCTGGATACAACCTTGCATTTTTTCATATCAAACATTATCTGATTGTTTGAATTATAAATAACCAGTTCATCATCAACAGGTTGGAGTATCTTTACTATCTCATTAAGCGTTTTTCCCGGAACAACAACGTTAAAACTTGCATTTTCATTGCTTATCTCTGTTTTCCTAAGAGCAAGCCTGAAACCATCTATTGAAACAAAAGTAATTTCATTACTTTTGCATTCTATTAGGGAACCTGTTAAAATAGGTCTGTTTTCATCAATTCCTACAGCAAAAATAGTCTGCTTTATCATTTCTCTTATCATTTTCTGATTTACTTTAAAAGCATTTTCTTTCTTTATTTCAGGTATAGCAGGATACCCATCAGCAGGTAAGCCTTTTACCTCAAAATGTGAATTTTCGCATTCAATTACTACCAGGTTATTTTCCTTTACCTCTATCAAAACTTCAGATTCGGGTAGTCTTCTTACTATATCTCCAAACATCTTTGAATTTAAGACAATTTTTCCCTGATTTTTTATGTCTGCATCAACAAAACACTCTATACCAATTTCAAGATCGTTTCCTGTTAGTTTAAAACTATCACCTGCGTCAAGTAAAATTCCCTCAAGTATGGGTAAAGTAGTTTTTGTTGATACTGCTTTCTGAACTATATTAATACCTTCTATTAAATCCTCTTTAGAGCATATTATTTTCATTTTCATGCACCTCCTGCATATTTAACAATCACGCTAAGGTAAATTTGAATTAGGTTTTTTCGGCTTTTTGCTCGAACTTTTCTTTAATATAAATATAAATAAATTTTAGTAATAGTAGTAATAAGTACTGTTGATATTGTGAATAACCTGTACCAGTGTTTATGTTTGTTTAGTTTAGCCTGTTATTAATGTGTTGATTAAATATACTAATTAATTAACAGTTAAGTCACATGTTTTATTAAATTAAAGTTGTCCACACAAACTTGTCCCCATAACCACATGAACTGTTAATAACTTTAATTTTTATATAGCTAATTCTGCTATAATTAACCAATAACAAAGACTAGATTATTTTCCCACTATGTTGCGTTTAAGTTCTTCTATTGCACGCCTGGTATCTGAGTTGTTGCTTATATCCTCAGTTATCTTGTCAAAGGCATGGATTACTGTTGTATGATCTCGTCCTCCAAACTCGTCACCTATCTTAGGAAGAGACATATCGGTAAGTTCTCTGCACAGATACATTGCAATCTGTCTTGGAAATGCAATTTCTCTGTTCCTCTTCTTTGACTTGAACTCTTCAGGCTTTATGTCATAGTATCTGGCTACTGCATTTTGTATAACAGTACTGTTAATAACTTTAGCTTTTGCCACTGTCAGAATATCCTTTAAAGCTTCAGTTGCCAGTTCTACACTTACTTCATGTTCGGTAAGAGAAGAATATGCAATTACTCTATTAAGGGCTCCTTCAAGTTCACGTATATTTGAAGCTATCTTGTCAGCTATGAATACCATAACGTCATTAGGAACATCAAGATTTTCCAGTTGAGCCTTCTTTCTGAGTATAGCTATCCTGGTTTCAAGATCAGGCGGTTGTATATCAGCTATAAGACCCCATTCAAACCTTGAGCGGAGCCTGTCCTCTAATGTAGTAATATCCTTTGGAGGCTTGTCACTTGAAAGAATTATTTGCTTGTTTGCTTCATATAGCGCATTGAAAGTATGGAAAAATTCTTCCTGGGTTCTTTCCTTGCCGCCTATAAACTGGATATCATCTATTAGAAGAATATCAATATTTCTGTATTTTGACCTGAACTCCTCATTCCTGTCGTCTTTAATCGCGTTTATCAATTCATTTGTAAATTTTTCCGAAGATACATACAATACTTTTAAGGATGGATTCTGGCTTAATATATAATGTCCTATAGCATGCATAAGGTGGGTTTTACCCAAACCAACTCCTCCATATATAAACAGAGGGTTATAAGCCTTTGCCGGTGATTCGGCTACTGCTACGGATGCTGCATGGGCTAAACGGTTACTGTTTCCTATTACAAAAGTATCAAAAGTATATTTGGGATTCAATATTGATACAACCAGTTCATCATTCTGGTTATTATCCGATTGGTTATTATATTTGGTATCATCCTGTGATGGGACTACTATATTAACATTGTACTCTTTTGATGTAATCTGTTTGATTGCGTTTTTTATTAATGCCGTATACCTTGATTCTAAAATTCCCTTGTTGAATTCTGCGGGAACACCCAGATTTATGGAGTTTGCATTTAGTGATAATGGTTCTATGGTTTTAATCCAAGTATTAAAGCTTATTTCTGTAAGCTCGTTTTTCAATAAATCCATTGTCCTTTGCCATATATCTGATAATTGGGTATTCATACTATTTCCTCCAAAAGAGTATTGTTATATATAATTATTAACGCATTTACGTATAATTAAGCCCTTATGCAGGGCTTTTAAAGACTGATGATATTAAATTTATGATTTTGTGATAAAAAGTTATTAACAAAAGTTATTAACAACTTTTGTATAGTTTATTAACAAATTGTGTATAAATTCTGTAGTTATTAACACATAATATACAAAAAAACGATAAGTTATCAACAAGCATTAATAATATATCAGACTTTTGTTGATTATTCAATATAATTATAGAAAAGATATCCACAAAAAATATGAAATATTTTTATGTTTATCCACAAAAGACTTTCTTGACATGTATTGTTATTTTAATATATAATTAGCTCGGTGTCTTTAAAAATAATATTGAATATGCGGTTATTTTGTTAAGATATTCGTATTGAGTACCGAATCAAAACTTTGTTAGCACTATGAAGTTTTGATAATAACGGTATAAACTATAAAGTTGTATTTGTTGGAAAGGGAACGGGGGTGTATATTAATGTTAAGAACGTACCAACCTAAAAATAGACAAAGAAAAAAAGAACACGGTTTTAGGAAAAGAATGAAAACTGCTAATGGTAAGAAAGTATTAGCAAGACGCAGATTGAAAGGTAGAAAAGTGCTTTCAGCGTAAGACCGCACAAGTGTGGTCTTTTTCTTTAATATAAAGGAAGTTATGTGTACCAAATATAACCTCTCATAAATATTAAAAACGCGCTTTAAGCTGTGATATCCCTATGGAGCTTTTTTACAATGACTCTTTTCCGAATAATTATGACCGGAGGGATAGCTCCATATATGATTAAAACTGTTCCAATAAAAAAGAATTATGAATTTCTCAGAATTTATAAAAAAGGAAAGTTTTATGTTGGAAAATTTATAATTCTATATGTATTAGCAAATAATTTTAGTATGAATAGATTAGGTATTACGGCCAGCAAAAAAGTTGGAAAAAGTGTAATAAGAAACAGATTGAGAAGATTGATAAAAGAAAACTACAGAATGTATGAAAGTACTATTAAAGAAGGATATGATTACGTTTTTGTAGCAAGAAACACAGATGTAATACCTGTTTTCAGCGATATTAAAAGAGAAATGAAATTTCTTCTAAAGAAGTTGGATGTATTTATTCAGGAGAAAAAGGATTAATGAATATATTTAAAATAATACTTGTTTTTTTAATTAGAATATATCAGCTAGTTCTATCTCCACTAAAAACAAGACCAAGCTGCAGGTTCTATCCTACATGCTCACAGTATGCTATTGATGCTGTAAAAAAGTATGGTGCATTAAGAGGTAGTTTTATGGCGGCAAAGAGGCTGCTCAGATGCAATCCTTTTAATCACGGAGGGTATGATCCTGTAAAATAGGGTCCTTAAAGTAAGGTGTTTCTTGTTTATAAGTAAAGGAGTATTGACATAATGCTTAATTTTATTGCAAATCCGTTAGGACAATTTATGTATTTCATATATAATAGCATGGCTTTTCATAACTACGGTTTAGCCATAATTATATTCACTATTTTTATCAGATTGCTTATTTTACCGCTAACTATAAAGCAATATCGTTCGACAGCAAGGATGCAGCAGTTACAGCCACAGATACAGGAAATTCAAAAACGCTATAAAAACGATAAAGAAAAACTTCAGATGGAAATGATGAAGTTTTATCAGGAAAATAAGGTTAATCCTGCAGGAAGCTGTCTGCCACTCCTTATTCAGATGCCCATACTTTTTTCATTATGGTATGTAATAACAAAACCGTTTACTCACATGCTTAATGTGACTGACCAGCAGGTTGAAGCTCTCAGGACTGCTTTTAATATTTCTAAGACTGCAGGGTATCCTCAGATTGATATTATCAAACAGTTTTCATTAGATAAGGTAGGTAATATAATCAGCCCTGATATTGCTCAGAAAATAGCAGATTTGAAAGAAGGTATGCATTTCATCGGATTAAATCTCGGTAGTGTGCCTACATGGAGACTAAATCTTGAAACACTGAGTTGGGAAGCTATAGGATTATTGTTATTACCTATATTCGCTACTGTAACTACATTTTTATCAGTTAGGATTTCGATGCCAAAAGCAAACCAGAGTAACCAGAATGCACAAATGGCAGGAATTTCTAATACCATGATGTATGTTGCACCATTAATGACCCTTATATTTTCATTCCAATTTCCGGCAGGTTTAAGCTTGTATTGGTCTGTAGGTTATGTGATTCAGATAATACAGCAGTTATATATTAATAAACACGTCCTGGATAAAAAGGAGGCTGTGGTGAAATAAATGGCTTATAGTATTGAAAAAACGGCAAAGTCTGTTAGAGAAGCAATTTCTCTTGCATTGGAAGAACTAAAAACTACGGAAGACAATGTTAACATAGAAGTTCTTGATGAGGGAAACAAAGGTATCTTTGGACTCATAGGAAATAAAATGGCCAAGATAAAGGTCACCGTCAAGGAGTCTTCCGCAGATAAAGCAAAAGCATTTCTGCTTTCTGTGTTTGAAAAAATGAATGTAAATGCTGATGTAGACGTACAGGAAAGTGATGAGTCCATACTCCTTAAAGTTAGCGGAAAAGATATAGGAATTGTCATAGGTAGAAGAGGGGAAACATTAGATTCTCTTCAATATCTTACAAGTCTGGTAGTTAATAAGGGGCATGAAGATTACAAAAGAGTAGTAATAGATATAGAAAACTACAGGCAAAAACGTGAGGAAACATTGATAAAGCTTGCAAACAGGCTTGCAGAGAGAGTAATGAAATATAAAAAAAATGTTACTCTTGAGCCGATGAATCCTTATGAAAGAAGAATAATTCACTCAACGTTGCAAAATAATAGATATGTTGAAACCTATAGTGTAGGAGATGAACCAAACAGGAAGGTAGTAATAACCTTAAAATAGAAATGGGCTAAGGTTATTAACTGTAGGTTATAGAAAAATTAATAATAAGAAATGATTAATGGTTCAGGAGGAAGGTTTCTTGAGCCATTTTTTATAGTTCAGGAAGTTTGTTTTTTGAGCAAGTTTGTAGCTCCTAAAACGCTTGACTGTAAAGTCTATTTCTATTACCTGCTTTAGATATCCTATTGCCTTAAGTCAGGAGATTTATATGTACATTGATGATACAATAGCTGCAATTTCAACTGCACAGGGAACCGGCGGGATCGGCATCATAAGAATAAGCGGCAGCAGAGCCTTTGATATAGCTTCAAAACTATTTAAAGGGAAAAATTCTTTTGATAAAATTAAATCCCATACTATAAGCTATGGAAAATTAATAGATCCCAAAACTGGTGATACTGTTGATGAAGTATTGATTTCTAAAATGAAAGGGCCAAATACTTTTACAAGAGAAGATGTAGTGGAAATAAACTGTCATGGGGGCATGGTGGTTATAAAAAAAATACTTGAGCTTGTTATAAAACAAGGATCAAGGATAGCTGAACCTGGGGAATTTACCAAAAGGGCTTTTCTGAATGGAAGGATTGATTTATCTCAGGCGGAAGCCGTAATAGATATCATAAACTCTAAGACGGATGAAAGCTCAAGGGCTGCAGTGGATCAATTGGAGGGGAAACTGTCGAGGAAACTCAGGGAAGTAAGATCAAAACTCATTGAGCTTATTGCACATATAGAAGTGACTGTCGATTATCCTGAACATGATATCGAAGAAATAACGGGGCAAAAAGTGTATAATAATGCATTGGAGATAAAAAACAAGCTTCAGGATATAGTCAAAGGGTTTGAAAAAGGCAGGATTATTAGGGAGGGCATTAATATTGTCATAGTCGGAAGACCCAATGTAGGTAAGTCTTCTCTCCTAAATGAACTTTCAGGAAAAAATAAAGCAATTGTTACTGACATACCGGGGACCACCCGCGACATAATTGAAGAGTATATAAATATAAACGGGATACCTGTAAGGATAACAGATACGGCAGGTATAAGGGAAACAGAGGATATTGTTGAAAGAATAGGTGTTGAGAGAGCTCAAAAAGCTATAGATGCAGCAGATCTGATTATAATTGTCATAGATACAAGCATGGGTATGGATGATGAAGATTTAAAAATACTTGAAAAAGCCGGGAATAAAAAGTTGATAGTTTTGCTAAACAAGATTGATCTTGTGGATGATTTTGTAATAAATGAAATTGAAAGCAGGTTTGCAGGAAGAAAGGTATTGAAATCATCGGTAAAAAATGATATAGGTATAGACAAACTTGAGGATGAAATTAGCGGAATGTTCTTTACAGGCGAAATAAATGCAAATAATGAAATACTTGTAACTAATATCAGGCATAAAGATCTTATCGATAAAGCTATCAGCAGTACATGTGAAGCTTGTAGTGCTTATGAAGCAGGAATGCCGCTGGATTGTATAACAATAGATATAAAAAATGCAGCCGAATATCTGGGGCAGGTTACCGGTGAATCAATAAGTGAAGATGTAATGCATGAAATATTCAAAAGATTTTGTATCGGAAAGTAAAACGGTACAAGGTTTTTTGCAGGCAGTGGACAGTCGCCTTTAGCCTGTGATGACGATGGGG
Source organism: Clostridia bacterium (assembly GCA_026414765.1). NCBI lineage: Bacteria > Bacillati > Bacillota > Clostridia > Clostridia bacterium. The sequence continues at coordinate 110,340 of JAOAIJ010000010.1, forward strand.
AGGAGCAATAATGGATTATTTTGCTGGTGAATACGATATAGTAGTAGTTGGCGGAGGACATGCCGGCTGTGAAGCCGCTCTTGCTGCAGCAAGGCTTGGCTGCAAGACAGCAATGTTTGCAATAAATCTGGACAGTGTAGCAAATATGCCCTGTAATCCCAGTATAGGGGGAACTGCAAAAGGGCATTTGGTGAGAGAGATAGATGCTCTTGGTGGAGAAATGGGAAAAAACACTGACAGGACTTTTATTCAATCCAAAATACTTAATTCAGCCAAAGGCCCTGCTGTTTTTTCTCTTCGTGCTCAAGCTGATAGGAGAAAATATCAGATGGAAATGAAGCACGTAGTAGAAAAGCAGGAAAATCTTGATATAAAGCAATCAGAAATAGTAGATATGCTGATCAGGGATGGAAGAGTCGAAAGTGTAAAGACTCACACTGGAGCGGTATACAAATGCAGGGCTATAATATTGGCTACGGGCACCTTTTTAAAGGGAAGGATAATAATCGGGGATGTAAGCTATAGTGGGGGACCGGATGGATTGTTCCCTGCAAACAAGCTTTCAGACAGTCTTGTTGAAAACGGTATAGAGCTATATAGGTTTAAAACTGGAACACCTGCAAGGTTGAACAGAAGAAGTATTGATTTTTCAAAGATGGAAGAACAGCCTGGGGATGAGAGGGTAGTTCCTTTCTCGTTTGAAACTGAGGAAATAGACAGGGAGCAGGTATCATGCTGGCTTACCTATACTACGGAGGAAACTCATAGAATTATAAAAGAGAATTTACATAGATCTCCCCTATATTGTGGTGATATTAAAGGGGTAGGGCCGAGGTATTGTCCTTCCATAGAGGATAAAGTAGTAAGATTTGCCGATAAGGACAGGCATCAGGTATTCCTTGAGCCTATGGGGCTTGGGACTGAAGAAATGTACTTGCAGGGCATGTCCAGCAGTTTACCGGAAGATGTGCAGATCGCAATGATGAAAACAATTCCTGGGCTGGAAAATGTATCTGTAATGAGGAGTGCGTACGCAATAGAGTATGACTGCATTGACGCTACTCAGCTCGAACTGTCACTTGAATTCAAAAATATAGATGGATTATTTGCTGCAGGGCAGATAAACGGAAGCTCGGGGTATGAGGAAGCGGCAGCACAGGGGCTGATTGCCGGTATTAATGCTGCAATGAAGATTAAGGGCAGGGAGCCTTTGATACTTGATAGATCGGAAGCCTATATAGGAGTTTTAATAGATGATCTCATAACAAAAGGAACAAAGGAGCCTTATAGAATGATGACTTCAAGATCTGAATACAGACTGTTGTTGAGACAGGATAATGCAGATCTGAGACTTACCCCCAGAGGCTATGAAACAGGGTTGATAACTGAAGAAAGATATAATAAATTTGTGGATAAAAGGGATAAAATATATTCTGAAATTGAAAGGCTGGAAAAGACAGTTGTTCCACCGAGTGAGAAGGTTAATAAATTTCTTGAAAGCAAAAACAGTTCAACTATAAAAAGTGGTGTAAAGCTGGTAGAACTTCTGAGACGGCCGGAAATTAATTATGATGACCTAGCAGAGATAGATGAGGAACGGCCGGAATTAAGTTATTCGATAAGAGAACAGGTGGCAATTTCCGTTAAGTACGAAGGCTATATAAAAAGACAGATGATGCAGGTTGGACAGTTCAAAAAGCTGGAAACAAAAAAACTCCCTAAAAATATAGATTATAATGATATACAGGGTTTAAGGATTGAGGCAAGGCAGAAGCTTAATCAGATAAAGCCTGATTCAGTAGGGCAGGCATCTAGGATCTCCGGAGTATCTCCTGCAGATATATCTGTACTTTTGGTATATCTGGAACAGGCACGTAGAGGAAAATAACTTACCCCTGCATCCCTATCTTACAAAATGAGGGAAAAAGGCCGAGTTTGGGATAATCTGTATCTAAAAAGAAAAGTAAAAGGATAGAGTAATAATAACTATATTCAATAAAATTTTCAGGGATAGGAGTGAGTTATGGAAAAAGATTTGAAGAATCTCCTTATTGAGGGAGCAAAAGAGTATGAAGTTGTATTAACAGAGCTTCAAATAGAAAATTTCATGAAGTATAAGGATTTACTGAAGGAATGGAATGAAAAGATTAACCTTACTGCCATTGAAGATGACAAAGATGTTATGATAAAACATTTTGTTGATTCCTTAAGCATACTCCCATATCTAGAAAATACCAATAAAAAGGTTATGGATGTGGGTACTGGTGCGGGTTTTCCCGGTATTCCACTGAAAATAGTCCTGAGTAACCTTGATATAACTCTATTTGATTCATTAGAAAAAAGAATAAAATACTTAAATATTGTAATCGAAGAACTGAAGCTTCAAGGTATCAGAGCACTGCACGGAAGAGCCGAAGAATACGGAATGAAACAGGAATACAGGGAGAAGTACGATATTGTTGTAGCAAGAGCTGTAGCCAACCTTCCTGTGCTGCTTGAATACTGTCTTCCTTTTGTTAAGACTGGAGGTATATTCATTGCTATGAAGGGCAGCAATATCGAAGAAGTTGATGCTTCTGCCAAAGCTCTGGACATACTGGGCGGTAAACTGGATTCGGTTAAAGAATTGACTCTTCCTTTCAGTGATATGAAAAGAAATATCATCATAATAAAAAAGTTACGACAAACACCGACAAAATATCCAAGGAAAGCGGGCAAACCATCAAAAGAACCGTTGATATAAGTGATAAAATGCAGTAAAAAAGAGCTTTCTGGCGAACGATTCTTTAAAAGAAAAAAAGGTAATAGGTAATAATTGGAGAATATTAAATTATGACATTAAAGGTATATTATTCCTATCCCCTGATTCTAACAAACCAAGGTTTGTTTATTACTTTTGAAGAATATTAATTTTACAAAGGATGGTGCCGGAATGCTAGAAAATAGATTACATGTTACAAAGACAGAGAAAAAAGAAGAACAAAAAAACATAACCTATGTAAACATTGATGGGATAAGGCCAAATCCATATCAGCCCAGAAAGCAGTTCAACAAAGCGTCCTTAGAAGAGCTTTGCGAATCAATAAAACAGTACGGAGTTATTCAACCTATCAATGTTAGAAAAATTTCCAGCAACACATATGAACTCGTAGCAGGAGAGAGACGTTTGAGGGCTGCAACAATGGCGGGACTCAAAGAAATTCCGGCCATTATTGTCAATGTAGATGACAATAATTCTGCTGTCATAGCCCTCATTGAAAACCTTCAAAGGGAAGATCTTAGTTATATGGAAGAAGCTGAAGGATATAATAACCTTATCATAGAGCATAATTTTACACAGGAGGAGCTTGCACAGAAGATAGGCAAAAGCCAATCAACCATTGCAAACAAAATCAGGCTATTAAAGCTTCCCCCACTTGTTAAGAAGATTATCGCAGACAACAACCTGACAGAAAGACATGCAAGATCATTGCTCAAGCTTCACGATGAGCAGCTTCAATTAAAAGTTCTCAAGCATGTATGTGAAAAAGGGCTAAATGTTAAGAAAACAGAAGATCTTGTAGAGAGGGCTATAGAGAGATACACCCGTGAAGGAAGAGAAAAAAACAGTGAGAAAAAGTGCACAAAGGCTATCAAAGATATAAGAATATTTGTTAATACCATAAGACAGGCTATTGAGCTTATGAAAAAATCAGGAGTAAGTGCAAAGGCAGCACAAATAGACAGGGGAGAATATATAGAGTTTATTGTACGCATACCAAAAAAAGAAAACTCAATAGGATAACGGAATTATAATTCAGAGGATGGCGGAAAATGAGCTATCCTCTTTTATTTTTGTGTAAAAGCAGGTGCAGAATTGGAAATACTACTAGAAAAAGGGCATACATCCTGGTATCATTATACCTTGTTATTATGATATAAGGAATTAAACCAGATAGCCTATTATAAAGGTATGACTATAAATAATCAAAAAAGTGGACAGTATTGTAAAAGTTTATTAAAATATAATATAGGCAATGGACAAAATTAAGAAATCTGAAAAAGGTAAAGGCTTTCTTCTTTTACCTTTACGTCTATCTTATCACTATAAAGTTAGTTTGTCCTGCCTCCTGAAGCATACGCTGAAAACGCTTAGTAAAGAGAGGTATAAGTTTAATGGCAGATACAAATGAGGTAAAAGAACAGAAGATAATACCGGTTGATATAGAAACGGAAATGAAAAAATCCTTTATTGAGTATGCTATGAGTGTTATTATAGACCGTGCTCTTCCAGATGTAAGAGATGGGTTAAAGCCTGTTCACAGGCGTATATTATATTCAATGTTTACTCAAGGCTTTACACCGGATAAGGCGTACAGAAAGTGTGCTACGACAGTAGGGGATGTTCTCGGTAGGTTTCATCCGCATGGTGATGCCGCTGTTTACGACAGTATGGTGCGTATGGCCCAAGATTGGTCTTTACGCCACACACTGGTAGATGGGCATGGAAACTTCGGTTCGCTGGATGGTGATTCACCTGCAGCATACAGGTATACAGAAGCAAGACTTTCGAAGATATCTATGGAAATGCTCAGTGACATAAATAAGGATACAGTAGATTTCAAACCAAACTTTGACGAGCATGAAATGGAGCCCGTTGTTCTTCCATCAAGGTTCCCAAACCTTCTTGTCAACGGTTCTACGGGGATAGCCGTAGGAATGGCAACAAACATACCACCTCATAACCTTGGTGAGGTTATAGATGGTATAAAAATGGTGATAGATAACCCTGATATTTCAACAGAAGATTTAAATAAAATCATTAAGGGTCCTGACTTCCCTACTTCGGGAACAATTGTAGGCAAGCAGGGAATAAGGGAAGCTTATAAAACAGGTAGGGGAAGAATAATCGTTAGATCGGAAGCTACTATAGAGCAGATGACTAACAATAAACAAAGAATAATAGTAACGGAACTTCCCTATCAAGTAAATAAGGCAAGGCTTATAGAGAAGATCGCGGAACTGGTAAAAGAGAAGAGAATTGAAGGTATTTCCGATCTTAGAGATGAGTCTGGAAGAGAAGAGCCGGTAAGAATAGTGATAGAACTTAAGCGTGATGCCAATGCCAATGTTGTGTTGAATCAGCTTTATAAGAATACGCAGATGCAGGAAACTTTCAGTGTCAACATGGTTGCCATTGTTCAGACTGAAGATAAGAAATATGAGCCAAGGATAATAAATCTGAGGCAGGCAATAAACTACTATATAAAGCACCAGGAAGAAGTAATAGTCAGAAGAACAAAGTATGAACTTGATAAAGCAGAAGCCAGGGCTCATATATTGGAAGGTTTAAGGATAGCTATAGATAACCTGGACGAAGTTATAAGAATCATAAGAGGATCAAAGACCGAAACAATCGCTAAGGAAGGCTTGATGGAAAGATTCGGCTTCAGTGAAAAGCAAGCCCAAGCTATAGTAGATATGAGACTTGGAAGGCTCACCGGTTTAGAAAGAGAGAAGCTGGAAAATGAATATAAGGAAATTATGGAGAAGATTAAATACTATAGAGAAGTACTTGCTAACCAATCTCTCGTTTTAAAAATAATCAAGGACGAGCTTACAGTAATAAAAGACAAATATGCAAACGACAGAAAAACAAGAATCATTGCAGATCAGGGAGAGATTGATCTTGAGGATCTCATTGCGGAAGAGGAAAGTGTAATTACTCTTACACACTTCGGTTACGTAAAAAGGCTGCCTGCTGATACTTATAAGAGCCAGAAAAGAGGGGGAAAGGGAATAACAGGTTTAAGCACAAGAGAAGAAGATTTTGTAGAAAACCTGTTTATAACATCAACTCATCATTTCATAATGTTCTTTACTAATAAAGGTAGAGTATACAGGTTAAAAGCATATGAGATACCTGAATCAGGAAGACAGGCAAAGGGTACTGCCATAGTAAATCTACTGCAGCTTGATGCGGATGAAAAGGTTACTACGGTAATACCTATAGCTGAGTACAAAGAAGGCCTGTATCTTATGATGGCAACAAAAAACGGGCTTGTAAAAAAGACTAATCTTATGGAATATGACAATATCAGAAAAGGCGGACTAGCTGCCGTTACCCTGAGAGAGAACGATGAACTGATAGATGTTAAGCTTACCGATGGTAATCAAGACATAATGTTAGCTACAAGAAACGGTATGGCAATTAGATTTAATGAAACTGATGCAAGACCAATAGGAAGAGTATCGATGGGTGTTAAGGGTATTGAATTGGACGACGACGATTATGTAATAGGAATGGAAGTTTGTAGCGAGAATGTAAGTTTGCTTGTAGTGACCGAAAATGGTTTTGGTAAGAGGACCGAGCTTGACGAGTATAAGGTACAGTCGAGAGGCGGAAAGGGGATACTCACTTATAGGGTTACAGAAAAGACAGGAAAAATTGCCGGTATGAAGCTTGTAAGCGAAGAGGACGATATAATGCTTATCAGCTCAGATGGTACAATAATACGACTTAATGTTAGTGAAATTAGTATTCTCGGCAGGGCAACGCAAGGAGTAACTCTTATGAGAATGGGTGACGGTATTAGTGTAGTAAGTGTAGCTAGGATAGTAAATGAAAATGAAGGTGAAGAAGATACAAATGATGTAGAAGAATAAATATTTATATGAAAACGTCAAAGGGCTCTTTAAGAGCCCTTTGACGTTTCTTCTTCATCGTCTAGTGGTGGATCTTCAAGCCTTTTAACCATCAAATCCATCAATTCTACTTTACCAAGGCTTCCAAAAGGCAATACATGATTTTTATATAACCGTTCGGTGAATGTTTTATTCCTATCATTTTTGGGCATGTGATCACCTCTTTTTCTTATTTGAAAACCTAGCATTATTTATTATCTACTATTATATTAAAGCATATGACAGATATCTGTGTATATTTTTATTATTTTGTGATATATGCCCTGTTTTATGAGTTGATACCACTTAAAGTAAGTGTTAATATATAAAAGCTGTCGCCGATGGGACGCAGTAATCGATGATTACGCAGCCGGAAGCAAGCCGGGGAAATCAAAGGATGAACACGGCAGGCTGGGAAAAAGAAACAACAAAAAAGTTGTTGACAAAACAGAGACAGCGTGATAATATATAAAAGCTGCTTCGCGAGAGCGAAACGGTGGCAGGGTTGTAAGAAGCAGGTATCACAAAGCTTTGAAC